>NZ_JBSGVG010000032.1:0-85396 GCF_053608345.1 Nocardia sp. NPDC055050 | reverse complement strand
CCGCAATTGCTGGTGAAACCGTCGTCGCCGCTCGACATCTCAACATTCCTGTTCTCATGCGGATCGGCATGCTCGCGTTGAAGGTCCGCTCCGACACCGCGGCCCGCGCGGAAGCCGGAGCACCGTCGTGGGAAAAGCTGCTCGCTGACGAAGCGGCAACTTGGACCCTGCCCGAGGCACTCACCATCGCGGAACTAATGACGAATTCGGGTGCCACCTCCCACTCCCCGAACCGCGTGCGGACAAGCCAGTAGGGGCAAGTTCCGCGATGTTCCCCTCGCTTCGGCGGGAAACCGGCCGGCACCAAACAGGTCAGTACGGACAGGTCACTCTGATCCATCCGCTTGTGTGCGCCGCAGCAAACGTGGCGTCCAACTGAAAGACCGTGCTAACAGTGCAACGACAACAGTGATAGCTGTTGCCTGCGGCTGCTGAGCGCCGCAGACGATCACCAGGAACGCGACGAAGACGCACCCGATAAGGAGCAAACCTAGCGCCCGTCGGTAGCGCGCACCATCAGACAGAATGGCATCGACCAGCTCCAGCGAGGTCATTGCGCCACACCGCAAGTGTGCGCGCGGGTTGGGCGAAGATCCCGCTCGACGACCAAGGACGCCTCGCCGAAGTACACAATCGACCGATCGACACCGATCTCTGCCCATGCACCGGCCAACCCGACAACTGGGTGAGTCAGAGCCTGCGCGATATCCGACGCCGGCCTCGCATAGCTGCCTCCCCACCGCAGCACCCAGTCCGTGGCAGTCCCCCAGCAATGTATGTGGGGATCGATCCACACAGAATCAGGCACCTTCGCGGTGGATCTCCATACCAGCGCATCGACCGACCAGCCTTCTGCCCGGCAACTCAAACTCAACCGCGAAGTAACCGCGGCCAGAAGAACTTCCGCGTCTGGGTGGACGACCGGCAACGCATCCATGGCGGATGCTTCCCTCGACGTCAACATCTCGGCCTTCTCGAACTGATGCAGCTGCTGAGAAAGACACACCTCGCCATATTCGCCACCGTGGCGCCAAGAACGTCGACGAGGGGCCGGTAGGTACTGAAACGTCAGACGACCAGCGGTTGGGATGTGACGGAGCGTGATCGCACCGCGCGAGCCGTCGATTCGATCGACTCGGATACCCGGAAAATCGCAGATCTTTCCTGCCAAATGACCAGGCATATCAGTCATGAGGACGAGTTCGTTGTACCGGGGAGAGAAAATCAACCAGTTGACAAGAAGACCAAACGAATCATGCCATCGCAAACGAGCTTCGCTGCGTGCATCGATTTCCGAGACAGTGCTATTGAGCAGATAGATGGCAAGCTGTGCACGCATGCGACGTTGCGCCCCGGTCGACCGATCGAGGTCACACGCCTGGCGCGACGTATGCATCGCGTCGGATATCGGTTCACCGGTGTATTGCGCCCGGGTTTTGACGGCCTGACGTCGGGTCCGTTGGCCAACAACTACATTCATCGCGCGCCTCCACGCTGTCCAGGCATCAGCATGCGACACGCGCCAGCGCAGCTGACGTCTCATGGTTCGGATTGTGCTCCCGCGCCTCGCGCGGTTGCCGCTCTTGGTGCCTGGAGGATCCAAGAGCTGGCCTCGGACAGCTTCAGCCGAGCAACTCAAAGTTGTACCGCAAACATACACACTCAGCGCGTACCGAGCAAAGACGACTGCCCGTAGGAAGCCGGCTCAGCTTCGAAATCCCTTGATCGGGCCAGTAATCCAGCCACAGAACTGGCGGTGGGCAGGAAGCTGGTCGCCACAAGAACCAGGTCCGAACCGGGTACAACCCCGTCAATTCGTCGCCGTGTCTCACATCCGCTGAAGAGTGAGATGGCATCTCTGGTGGTGCCAGTTGCCACGTCTACTAGATCTCTACGACATCTGCTCGGCGTGCGCAGCGTTCCCTACACCTTAGTCCGTGCACGTCGACGACCAGGCTCGACTGGCCCGGTCGGTCGACGGCAGAGTCGGGTTCCGGTGGCGCTGGACCGGCTGGATGCATGCCGAATCACCTGTTCGAGGCCCGCGAAGCCGCGGAGTGCTGTGTATCGTCGATGAACAGCTCGGCGCCGGCCAACACCCGGCCATAAGCCGGGCTCCCGAGCGGTTGCGCCAACGTTACTGCTAGACAACTCGATAAGCGAAAGTCTCACCAGATGAACACGCCGCTGCCACGGCTTCCGGTCGAGCCCATGGACAACCCACGGTTCGATCTCTCACGCGAGTATCCAGGTGGTTCCAAAGCGCGGGATCGCGACTACGAACTCGCATGCGTGGAGCACGAGCGCATTTTGCACCTGCATGCGTACGCAGGCCGTCTTGGCAAGCGTGAGCAATATTACGCGCACCGCAAGGAGGTGAACCGTGCCGTGCAGGCGCTCGCGGAAGAAGCTGGCCAGGACGGGCGGACCATCTCACTGTGGCTGGTCCGCAACCATGGTTTTCCTTGGCGCAACAATTGCGAACTAGAAGATCTTCAGCGGATGCTGGCCTTCTTGGCAGATCCCGAGAACCGGGCTGCCGCGCGATCGGTTCCCTCCGCCCGGCCACGCATGCAACCAGGTCGCATTCCGGAAGGCCAGCGGACGGGGGTGCTGCAGGGGTAGGTGACAACCTGACCCGCCTCACCCATCGGGTCACGCTGTCACCCGATCCTGCAGCACCCCCTGGTCGCCCCACTACTCCGCGACCAACTAGCTCCCGAACCGTGTGTCTGCCCCCCAGCAGTCATCCTCAACTCCTTCAACGACTTTCATCCAGCCTGCCACATGGGGACCAACTGCTCGGCGGAACCTCAGCATCGGCCCGATCGATGCGAACTGCTGCGTAGCCGCCGTCGTGCTGGAACGCGGTTGTGCGCAAGCCGTACGGAGGATATTCGCGGAATCTACTGAGCCGGTGACAGATCGGTGCCACGATCACATTCGTGTACGACCACTCTCACGCAGCGCTGGAGCGCTCCCGCACATCCGTGAGCGCGAGGACATCGACCAAGCTCGCTTGGCTCATTTCCTCGGCGCCGCCCTCGATCAGTGCATCACCTGCGAGGAGACAGCGCTGGCATTGCTCGCCGAAAGCGCTTCCACCACCGCGTATCTGATCGAAATCGCCTGTGCTGCCGTCCTCGACACCCTCAAGGGCTTCCCGATCGACCTCATCGACACCAGCGCCGAGCACAGCCTGGTGCCGAGAGTGTTCCGGCACGCCGCCGTGGCATTCACCCGCAACGACCGGCCCGCTCTGGCCCAGATGTGCGAGCAAGCGTCTCCCGCCCAGCGCCACGCCGCCGCCCGGACCGCCACGGGCCGCTGCCGCGCGGACCTCGCCGGTGTAGAGCGCCGACCCCGCGCCACTGCTCCGCGGTGAGCGACCGCGCGGCAACGCTCAGCTGTCGATAGACACGGGGTCGGGCCAGTATTCGGGGTTCGCCCGTAGTTCGGGTTCCGTTATGCGCGGTCCCACGCCGCGCCGGGCCGGATCAGTTCCCGCCACCCATCCACTTCGACGTAGATCACGCGCATCGAGTTCAGCGACCCGTGATGCAGGTCGGGTCGATCGGTGTTGACAGCGTCATCGGCGACCGCGACAGCGAAGTTGTGTTCCAGCCTTCTCGTGAGGGTGCACGACATCCCGGCTGCCGCTCCCCGCTGGCACTGCGGGCGCGGGCGTGACCATCCGCCCTGTGCGGTCGGGCTTGAAACTTCCCGACGAAGACCGCACCGTCGGCCGCGGCGACGGAAACCATCGGCGGGCTTCGAGCGATGCTCCGGCCAGACATTCAGTCTGCTCGGCCGCTCCCCGGTCCGGCTCGCCCAACTCGATGTCGAAACCACCGCGCCCGTAACGAAGCTCGGGTCGATCGAAGGCGAGCCCGTTGCGCGAGTCTCTGACGCGACGGGCTCGATACTCAGAGCTTCCGCAGGTCGACCACTGTGGATAGCGAATGTATCCCCCTCCGGACACAGCAAAACAGCAGTTCAGGGGCGTAATCGCAAGATTGCGCCCCTTCTGCGTCCACACCGCGGTCCACACAGAGAACCTGGGGGGTTCGGCCTGACGCAAGGACCATGCCGTGGCTACAACTCCCCGCGTGCGTGTGCGCAAGGACGGCACCACCTACAGCCAAGTTCGCTACCGCGTGACGCGCGACGGCAAGACCGTTCAATCCTCGCAATCGTTCGACGACCACGGCGCCGCGATCCGATGGGCGAAGCTGCTCGACCGGGTCGGCGCGATCGAGGCTGAGCGTGTGCTCGCCGCACAGCTCGCCTCGACGCCGGACGTGATCATGCTGACGCCATGGCTTCGCCGACACGTCGACCTGCTCGGCGGGAGCGTCGAGGAGGAGACCAAGCGCAAGTACCGGTGCATGATCGACCACGACATCACGCCGTTCTTCAACGGCAACTATCCGCCGGTCGACGCGGTCACGCCCGACATGGATGTCGCATGGGTCGAATGGCTCGCAAACGAACTCGGAAACGCACCGAAGACGATCGCCAACAAACACGGGTTGCTGTGCTCGGCGATTGGCGCGGCGGCACGCCGTCGGCCTACACCGCTCATTGCATGGAACCCGTGCGCGGAGACCAAGTTGCCCAAGCGGACAGCGCGCGTGGTGGGAGTTCGGCGTCATGTCGATGGCGCGGCCCCGCGAGCAAGGCGCGCTCACCGTCGGCGACGTCAATCGGCACACCAGCGCGTGTCGATCACGAAAGCGTGGAAATGGGCGAACGGCAGGCTCAAGCTCGGCGACCCGAAATCGGCGCGCGGTATCCGTACGACGTTCGTACCGCTGGAGACAGTCGCACGTCTCGACCTCGACCGCGACGCAAGCGAGCAGCTGTTCGAGGCGGCGACGGGTCGGCCGCCGCTGTCTCGACCCTCGGAGCTGCCGGTGAGCAGCCGTAGGGCGGCCGGTCGCGGGGACGGAGCAGCCATGCGGTATCCCCTCTCGAACGCATATCGTGTTCGCATGAATCTCGTCGGTGACCTGTTCCAGCTCGTCGGTGCTCTGATCACTGGTTACGGTCTGATCTTCGCTTGGGAGCGAATGACCAGCCGCATAGCCGGGTTTCGGCAACAGCTAACCCAACTCGGCTCGGCAGCCAGGGCCAAGCTGACAGGCCACTCGGAGAACCAGACGATCGAGGCCAACGACACCATCACCTGGACTGCAACGGCTGAGGTCAAGATCGAGCACCCCATCGACACCACAGCACCGCTTGAGGACCAGGTCGCCAGGCTGGTTCAGGTAACTCGGTTGCTGCGCGAGGAGATGGACGGCACAGAGCGACAGATCGCAGCAGTTCGCGATCACCCTACGCTCACAGTGGATGAGGTCGAAACTGCCATCGCCGAGGCACTTTCGAATCTCGAGGGTGCACAAACCTCGCACTCGATCAAGGATCTCCGGTGGGCACTCACCGGGCTCGTCGTAACCGCAATCGGCATTGTCATCGGCATGTTCTGAGTTCGCCCCCCATGAGCGCGGAGTTGAGCGCGCAGAATGAAGGCTGCACCCCCGTGGTCCGGCCCGCCACCCCTGGGATATCAACCCCCTACCCCGGGGTAACGAATCGGCGAGCGCACTCGATCTCAGCCTTGCGCCGAACCGATCGGCCAACATGCAGGGAGGATTCACGTATGGAGCTGGCTGTCGCGATTCTCGGCATCGTCGGCGGGGCCGCGGGTGCCGGGTCTTTGCTGGTTGCCGTTTGGGCACTCGTGTACGCCAGACAATCTCGCGACATCTCAAACGGCGCGAAACAGCTCAGCTCGACCGCAAACGATCTGTCGGTGGCATCGAACCGGATCGCCGAGGAAGCTCGCGACCTTGCCACCGAAGCGAACGAGTACGCACACCGATCAGAGCAGCGAGAGACCGAACGCCATGATGTGGACTGGGAAATGGACTGGGAACGGCCCGGCCGGTATCTGGTGACAAACGGCGGCGAAGATTCAGCCTACGACGTCAAAGTGACAGTGACGATTGATGACGAGGAAGCTCGTGGTTCAGCCGCTACCCTGGGGCCCGGCGAGTCAGTAGCCCTCGACTTTCCGCACGCGGCTCAGGAATTCGTGCGTGAGGTACAGGAGTGGAACCAGCGCCCAACCGGCTACCCGTATGTCGGTCCTTCGATGATTGAGACCTCCAGGTACTTCCACACCCAGACCTACCGAATTCTGTGGTCAACCCAGCAGGGCTCCCCGCGCGAGGATTCTCAACATGGGTTCACACCGCTGGGCGACTGGAATGGCATCTAGCTACCCCGCGCCGTCGCTGCTTCCTGCGCGGTCTTGGCTTGGTGACAGGTATGGCACAGGGATTGCAGATTGGACGGGTCGTATCGTTCGCCGCCAGTACCGACGGGCTCAACGTGGTCGACCTCGATGGCGAGGCGTGTACAGCCCGATGCCTCGCATATCGGGTCGCTAGCGAGCTTGGCTTCGCGCAGCTCGCGCCATTTGCGCGTTGAGCCCGACCCGGTGTAGCCGTTGCTGCCCGACCATGCGGGAGTGCACGAGCAGCGTCCCCCGATGGTGCGGGGCGACGGCACTTGTTGCACACGCGAGGCGGGCGGCTCGGCATCAGCGACGCCGCACGGTTCGATCGGCGAGGAACTGCCAGATACGCAGCAGCAGCATGTCGAGCCATATGGGCATGGTCACACCGGCCAGTGCCCATAGGGCGCGACGTAGAGCGGCTGCTCGAGGGCTCATCCCCGCTCGCGGGAAGCACTCACCGATCTCATGCATGACCCGCGAAGGCGAGGGCTCATCCCGCTCGCGTGGGGAGCACTCCGCCCGGGGTCCGCGCTCGGCCAGATCTCAGTGGCTCATCCCAACGCGCACGGGGAACACATGGCGGACTACCTGACCCTTGTTCCTCCAGCAGGTCTCATCCACGCTCGCGCGGGGATGAGCCCTCTCTCAGCACCAATATCTGGGGCAACATGCCATGCTCCTCGCGCAAGCGGGGATGAGCTCGGTTTCCGCGAACACGCTCGCGCGATCGGCATCCCACCCCGCTACCCGGGACCGCTGCCGTGACCCAGGGCCCCGTGCGCTCCTGCATCAGATCGACCGTGCCGTCTATTGTCCGATCGTGCACGCCGCGAATTCGATTGGAGTCCAGGGCCTTCGGCGTCTCGGCATCACTCGGGCACCATAGGCTTCGTGCTCGACGGCCATGGCTACGTGCCCGGCGGGTCGTCCACCGACTGGATCAGGCCCCGCTCAGGGGCGACGCCGACATCGACTTCCAGCACCTCGAACACCGACCCGTCATCGCGCGCGGCCGCACACGCACCGACCCTCGAACCTGACGCGCCGAGATTAGCCGCCTGCTTGCCCGAGGGGCCCCGTGGCCGCGTCCTTGCAGAATAATGCCTCGAAAGTGTCGGTGGCCAGGGCCATACTTGCGCCCATGGTCCGGAAGATGACACCTGCGCAGGCGCGCGCGGCGATTCGAGCCGCGCAGCAGAAGCAGAAACAAGCAATCGACAGGTACAACCGCGACGTGCGTCGGCACAACGCCGCGGTGAAGAGGGCGGTTGACGACTACAACCGCGAGGTGCGCGCCTACAACGCCAAGGCGCGCGCCCACAACACGAAGGTCAAGAACCAGCGCCGCCGGCTCGACCAGGAGATCCGGCGTCTCGAATCCCGCCCCGCGGCATCGACGTTCGTCACCTACCGGTCCTCGGTCGTCACGCTGAGGCAAACCTACGCGGCTGCCGAGACGCGCCTGACCGGTGGGGTTCTAAACGCCGCCGGGCAAGAACTGGTCGACTACGGCAGCGAAGAAGCCGCCAACAGCGTCTACCTGCTCAACGCCATGGACGGCGACGGCGAGCCCGAAGAGGACCCCACCGAGGAAGAGCTGCGCGGCCCGAGCATGCAGATCGAGCTCGCAGCCTTCGGTCAGGACCTGGTCGACCGGTGGACCGGCGCGCTGTTCTCGCTCAGTCCCCGCAATCCCGACGCCGCGCGCCACTTCTGCACCAGCGCCCGCGAAGTCATCATCACGATGCTCGACACGCGGGCCCCCGACGCCGCCGTCACCGCCTCGTTGCCCGACTGCGACGTGACCGACAAGGGCGTGCCCACCCGGCGCTCCAAGATCAGATTCTTGCTCGGGCTCAAGGGTATCGACGAGAAGGCTCTCGAAGACCTCGTCGAAGCGGACATGAACAACGTACTCACGCTCTTCCGCGACTTCAACAACGGCACGCACGGGCACGCCGGACGATTCACGATCACTCAGCTCAACGCTTTGCGGGTCCGCGTCGAGTCGGCGATCGGCTTTATTCACACCCTCTGTACGACCTGAGCTGGTCCTATGCCACACCGGATCCCATGACAGGAGCGTCAATATTGGACCACGGCATCAAAGTTTCAGATCTGCCTGCCCCTCACGGTCATCGACGTCGGGAAGTCCGATGTGGTCCTGAAGTTGGGGCCAAGTGGCGAGACGCAAGTATCGCGGCGTGTGGGCGCCGCCTGCTGCCCGGCCGTCAACCGTCAGTCGCGACCAGTAGGTATCGCTCACGAGCAGTTGCGGGGTCAAGCCAATCGCGGCGCTACGGGGTGACTTCGTCTTAGAAGGTCCCGGGTACTGCTCGGCGAGAAACCTCCCGCGGACGGGATCTGGGCACTGCTCGAACCATTGAAGTGCAGCGGGGTCACCTCCGCCGCCGCCGAACCAGCTCGATCACAGTCCCGGTTCCAGCGAAGTCGCCGTCCCGACTGCGAGCGATGGTGGCAGTATTGGTGGAATGACTGGCGGGGGCGGGCCGACCACACAGCACACTCGGAGTAGCCAGCAGCGGGCTGGGCAGGCCGCGACGGCGCACAGCGCGACATCCCCATCACGGTCGCGGTTCTTCGCCGACCTGGACGCACTCTATGACGCCGCCCGACGGCCTCATCCGGCAATTCTGGCGAGCCGGACCGGCATCAACGCCACGACTTTGAAAGGATGGATGGGCGCGACGAAATCAGGTAAGCGGGTAGTGCCGCGGGACAGTGAACCGTTCAAGCGCTTCGTCACGTACCTTGTGACGGCTGGAACCGGCCACCAGCCGGACTCACGAGGACTGCAGAAGTGGGAAGCTGCCCGACGCGCGGCCTCAGGCTCGCCAGTTACTCCGCCAGAGCAATCGCCGGACGAAGCCGCCTCCGAGCCGGAGAAAATCACTGATGGGGGGCGACGGGGATGGATCGGGGTTATAGAGAAGTTCGACGAGTGCGGCGATCCGCCGCGGACAACTGACCTGGCGCCGTCGGAAGTCGGTGCCACCCAATTGCATACCGGTTTCGATAGTGAGCGCCCGCCTGACATCTACGTTGCACGGACCGCAAACCAAGTCGACCAGCGGGTGGACGTAGCGCTGGAGCAGCATTGTGTCGTTGTCGTTGCTGGACCTTCCAAGGCGGGCAAGACGCGGACTCTGTTCGAATCCGCACGACGAACGCTGCCCCAGGCCCGGGTAGTCATTCCGCGGCGCGACGCATTGAGCGAAGTCGCCGCACTACCGGAATTTGTCTCGTGTCAGGATGAAATCATCGTTTGGCTTGATGATCTGCACGAGTTCCTGGTCGGTGAGTTCGCTCTGACTCCGACGCTACTGGCCCGTCTGACTGCGCGAACGGCGCGAACGGTGGTAGCTGCGACCATTCGGCACGAGGCGTTGAACCGGCTACTCGCCGACACCGGAGAACTGACCCGCGACCAACGCCAGATACTGGCCGGTGCCGAGATGATCAATATGCGGCCCACCAGTGAGGACGGTGCTGAGCAGACAGCTGCGGCCAAGCTCTACCCGTTGCTGGACCTCTCTCGATTCGGGGTGGCCGAAATTCTCGCAGGCGCTCCAGAGCTGCTGTTGCGCTACGAGATCGCTTGCTCTATCGACCCCATCACGCGTGCGGTGGTCCAGACTGTCATCGACTGGGCTCGGGTCGGCCGACCTGAGCCCATACCGGAAGCCGAACTGCTGGATCTTGTTCGATCCATGGTCGAACGACAATGGCCACACATCGACTACACGACCGGCGCTGGAGTCGACGCGGTACGGAAGGTCTCTACGCCCCGCGAGGGCACCGGCAGGATAACCGCTGTGTCGACGTATCGGCTCGCCGACGGTGAACGCGGGTATCGGCCGTTCGACTACCTGGTTGCCGCCGACGACGGTCAGGGCCGTCCGATACGGGAAATCCCGCACGACCTCTGGGACGCGATGACTAGGACAGCGGCGCCCGAGATCGTTGCCAGTGTCGGCCTTCAGGCCCATCTGCGCGGACAACCGCGCATCGCAGAGAGACTTTGGCACCGTGGCGTAGAGCAGGGAAGCATCCTTGCGCTCTATAACCTCGCCGTTACCCGGCACGCGGGAGGCGACACACTCGAAGCCGAGAAGTTGTTCCGCAGATCGGCCGAGCGCGGATTCACTCCCGCAATGGCTAATATCGGCGTGATCCGCGCTGATGACGGGGATTGGGCGGAGGCCGAGATCTGGTATCGGCTCGGTGCCAAGGACGGCGACCACGCAGCAATTCACAACCTGGCGCTCATTCTCCGCCAGACCAGCCGCAAGGAGGAAGCCCTTCTGTGGTTTGCACGCGCGGCTGAGTCCGGCGAGTCAGGATCGATGTTCAACTATGGTTGTGCTCTACTAGATTCGGACGGAAGCCACACTGCCGCGATCCCGTGGCTGGTGCGGGCTGCCAACGCAGGCCATGACGGCGCCGCGTTCAATCTCGCTCGTACTGCGCACGAGCTCAATGACCTCACGGTCGCAGCGAAGTGGTACAGGTATGCGTTCGCGAGGACAGCAGAAAGTGATGCTGAAATCGCGCGTCGTGCCGCACGTGGACTCGGAGCAATCTGTGCCGACCGCGGCGAGCTCGATGACGCAGAACGGTGGTATCGGCACGCCGCAGAACGCGGGGACACAGAGGGAATGGCCGGACTGGGGAACGTCCTCACTGACCGCGGGGCGGTGGCCGAGGGTGTGGAGTGGCTGGAACGTGGTGCCAGAGGAGGTGGTTTCGCAGCGATCAGATTTGGCGACTATCTCGAAGCGAGCGGTGACAGCGCTGCGGCCGATGCGCTTCTTGCCCCTTCGGCAGATGCTGGGCATCCGGATTTTATGCGTGCCTATGGCGGACTTCTCGTGGACCGCGGTGATCTCCACGGCGGACTTGTCTACCTTCGCCGGGGAGCCGATCTCATGCATCAGCCATCCATATCGGCGCTGGTGAAGGCATTGATAAATGTGGGTGACCTCGACGGCGCAGAGCATTGGCTACAGCAGGCAGACGCCTTCAAAGATCCCGAAAGCTTGTTCCGACTGGCCAACCTGGCGGTTCGCACCGACCAGCTCCACAAGTCGGAGATGTGGTACCGAGGTGCTGCCAATCTCGATCACCAAGGTGCGACTCACAACCTCGCAGTGTTGTTGCACAACGCCGGCAGGCATTCGGAATCGCAGGAATGGCAACAACGGCTCCACCGCCCCTGGCCCGGCTTCACCAGCACTGGGCAGTCGTGACCGACTGCCCGGCGAAACACCGAACCGGCACGACTCGGCACGAGTCGTGAGATGAAATCGCACGTTTAAACAGGCCATGACCTGGCCGTATCCGCATGGACAGCGAGTTCTGCCATTGGCGCCGATGTGGCGAATCTGGTCAGGTAGCAATCAATCTCAGCTACTCACTAGATCGGACATTCATGACAATCAAGCTGTTGGTCATCGCTGTTGCTGTTCTGTTGGGCATCGTGGTCGGCATGGTCGCGGCGCTCCTGACCAAGGTTCAAGGAGCGCATATCGCCCGCGCGATCCGGGACGGCGGCGTCGGCTTCGTCGGGGCCGTCACCTTGACGATGATCCTGCTGGATCATCTCCGCATGTCGTAGCACTGAAGACAGGGCTCGACTGTCACGCCGGTCCGACCAGAAGGTCCCCAGCAACGGGTGCTCCCAAATGCCCTGTGGAGGCCGCCTCGGTCACCGTCGATAGGCCGACTCATTCTTACGGGCAGGTGGCGTGCGCTCCGGAGCAGGTCCTGATGGTGTAGCCGGATGGACCGGCTCGGCCCGCGCTCGGCCGTCGAACCACCGTATGCCGAAACCTTGGTCTGAACGCCTACGAAACGGGCTGCAGCGCGCGGGTTTTCGCGCTAGGTTCTTTGCGCACCGATCTGGTAGCCGTTGCTTCGAGCGGAAGGTTCGACAGGTGGATCCGACGATTGTGGCGTCCGCGGTAGCGGCGGGAGCGACCGCCCTATCCACTGGAGTAGTGGCAGGACTGAGCGACGGCGCCAAGCTAGCGGTCACCGACGCCTACCACGGCCTCAAAGCGGTGATCGCCCGCAAGTACTCGACCGTCGACATCGACGTCGTCGAAGCACGCCCTCAGGTTCCAGCACGACAGAATGTGTTGGCCGCCGAGCTCTCCGAGGTCGGCGCAGCCAGCGACGAGGAACTCGACGCTGCGGCGCAACGACTCTGGCTAGCGATCCACCAGCACGTGCCCCAAGTCGCCGACGTCGTCGGAGTGAAGCTGACACGCGTGAAGGCCGGAGAGCTGGAAATCGGCAAGATCACCGCCACGGGCGCCAGTGGAGTGATCGCCGAGGAGGTTGTCGTCGACGGCGCATTCAGGATCGGTGACGTCACCGCCACCCAGGCGCCGCCCCACCCTCCACAAGCGCGGCCCTGACCGAGGGACCAACCGCGCCAGCCATTGCCGCTCCCTCCACCTACCGGCACGTCTCGGTCGAACGAGACTTGACCCACGTCACCGTCATCGGCGGCCAGTACTACCACGGCGCACCGACCCCTCCCCTACCCGCGGAATCACCGAACACACCCACAGCCTCCCCCAGCGTCACCGGTCGACGGCGTTCACGCTGGATCCTGGCCGCACTGGCCGCCAGTGCCGTACTCGCCGTTGCCGTCACTGTCATAGCGTGGCCTGAAGCGGAGAGCTCGGCAGAGATGCTGAACGTCGAGGCGGTCACCGCGGTGAACGGCTGGTGCGGCACCTACATCTTCGACAAACCTGTCACCGAGCTCGGGCAGCCACCCAGACCGCAAACCGACTACGCGCGCTGGATACGCGAACACGGTGGCGTCGAATCGATCCCGATGGGTGGAGACAACAGATCAGGTCGCGTTCAGCTCAGCCTGCAGGGAACCGGACCGACGCCAGTAACCATCACCAGCCTCGACACCGAAGTCGTGAACCGCACACCAGGACCGGTGAAGGGGACCCTCGTCAGCGGTCAATGCGGCTCGTCCACTGTCGGACGACTCGCCGAGATCGACGTGGACACCGATCCCCCGAAGATCGTGCGTTCCAATCGCGACCCCGACCAGACCTGGGGATCCGAAACCAACACCACACCCCTGCAGTTCCCATACCGAGTCAGTTCCACCGACCCAGAACTCCTGCTGATCATCGTCAACAAACGCAGCACCGACACTATCTCCTACCGGCTCCACATCGGTTGGACCGACGGTACCCACTCCGGCACGAAAGTCATCGACGACCACGGAACCCCTTTCCGCATCGGCACACCGGATCCGGGGGCCACTCCGCATCTCCCGAGCCAACTCAAGTAGTCAAGGGCCAACCCCGGTCTCGACCGTCGAACAACGGATGGATTGCACAGCGTCACGGCGACCGCGGCCAGCAGCGGCGCCGGATCGTCGGGCACGATGAGCGAGGACGGACCACCGCAGCGACGAACAGCAACAGCGTCGCCCGCCGACAAACGCAGCGCAGTGATGCGCTCATGTTCCGCACCATCACCATCGGGACGTGCGTCCGCGCTCACAACTGGGTCGATCGTGCGGGGTGCAGAGTAGCGTAGTTCACTACTCTAGCGAGCCTACCGCCGCCGATGAAGACTGCTTTTCACACTGCACTCGCAGTGTGGAATTCACACAGAAACATGCGTCAGCGATGCCGGGTCATCACGTCCGGAGTACATCCGCATACTCAGGTTCTTGGGGACGGATGCGCACTGTTGCTTTGCCGAGCAAATCGCGTCATGGGCATGTCAGGTGAGTTCCATGACCCAAGGAGATAAGTGATGGCTTCCTGCGAAACAACCCATTGGACACTCGATTGCGGCGAGGGGCACGGCTGCTACCTCTCCGAGTACAGCGACACCGGCGAGTTAGCTGGATGGGGGTGCAACAGTGAACCCGTGAAAGGACGACCCCGCCGCAAAGCCGACGAGCCGTCGTTTGTGGACGGAGCACGTGAGATCGAGTTCTGCTGCAACAACATCACCCGGGCCGCGCTCGCGGAGGCCCTGGATGATCTGTTCGAGGCCGAGATCATTGTGCCCAAGGGCAGCCACAGAGAGCTGATCAACCAATGCACGACGGCCACGATCGGCCAGATCATCCGCGAGGTCGGTCTCTCGGTACGTGAATGAAATACCGATGCGGCAATATCGGCGCGACCGACTCAGGATAGGGCAAAATATCACTATGCCGGACCTGGATGACCAGCTGACGATTCAGACCAGCGGCGACTCCGACGAGTTGTTCCGCCTACTGGATTGGTTCCGTGGCGACGACGCGTTGAGGGGCCGGGTGAGCCTGCCTCCGGCGCGCACACACGAGGGCCAGATGGGTGACCTGTCCGACGTGCTCGTCGTCGCGGTGGGCGCAGGAGGACTGGGGCCTGCCTTGGCGATGTCTTTGTCGGCGTGGTTGAACACTCGCCGTTCCGATATCCGAGTCATGTTGAAACGCAATGGTGTCGAGGTCGAACTCGACGCCAAGCGTGCCAACGCCCCCGAGCTCGTGCGTGAGATCCAGAACCTGCTCGCCGAGCCGGATACTCCACGGTGACCACATCCCCCTCACGCCGGGCAGGTTCCCGAGCGGTCCTTATCGGGACCGCCACCTACGCCCATCCCGATTTGACGGCGATCCCCGCAGCCGTCAACAACCTGCTCGACCTCCAGCAAGCCTTGACCTCAGCAACCGGTGGCGCGTTCGACCCCGAGCACTGCATCGTCTTACCCGATCCACAATCCGGCTCAAAGATCGGTGATGCCATAGCCCTAGCCGCAGGTGAAGCAACGGGAGTGCTGTTCGTCTACTACACCGGTCATGGCATTCTCGACAACCGTGGCAGGCTATATCTCGCAGTGTCTGGAACCGACCCGACTCGACCAGCCTGGACGTCAGTGTCGTTCCAGACACTGCGCGAAGAAATCCTCGAATCGCCTGCCCAGGCCCGCATCCTGATCCTGGACTGCTGCTTCTCCGGCCGGGCATTCGAAGCGATGAGTGACACCGCCGCCGTGATCGCCGCCGAGACCGGCATCCATGGGACCTACACCATCACTTCCTCTGCGGCCAACGAAACCTCCATCGCTCCGACTGGCCATCGCAACACTGCCTTCACCGCCGCACTGCTGGCGACCGCTGACGAACCCGACCTCACTCTCGATGAGCTCTACCAGAGAACTGAACAGCACCTCATCCACCACGGGCACCCTCGACCGCGTCGCCGCGCGATCGACACCGCAGGCGCACTCAGGCTGTTCGGCAGGTTCGGCGATCGCCGATCTCACCGCGCGACCGACAGTCCCGACTCCATTTACAACATTGGGCGTCTAGTCCACGAACGTGGCGATCTGGCCCAA
This sequence comes from Nocardia sp. NPDC055050, assembly GCF_053608345.1. Classification (NCBI taxonomy): domain Bacteria; kingdom Bacillati; phylum Actinomycetota; class Actinomycetes; order Mycobacteriales; family Nocardiaceae; genus Nocardia; species Nocardia sp. NPDC055050. The sequence continues at coordinate 69,693 of NZ_JBSGVG010000032.1, read as the reverse complement.
GCTGAGGGCTTGTACCGCTACGCCGCCGAAGCCGGCCACGCTGCTGCCACGTACGAACTCGGCTGTCTATATCAGCAGCGTGGTGAGCTCACCGAGGCCGAGACCTGGTGGCGCCGTGCCGCGGACGCCGACAACTTCGACGCCATGAACAACCTCGGAGCTCTGCTCGAAAAGCGCGACGAACTCGCCAGCGCCGAAGCTTGGTACCAACGTGCAGCTGAAGCTGGCGTTGCCTACGCCATGAACAACTTGGGATTTCTGCTCGAAAAGCGTGGTGAGGCCACGGACGCCCGAACCTGGTACCTACGCGCCGCAGACGCTGGGATCACACACGCCATGAACAACCTCGGGACTTTCTTCTATCACCGAGGTGAACTTGCTGAGGCCGAATCCTGGTGCCGGCGCGCCGCCGACGCCGGGGACACCGGAGCGATGGACAACCTCGGGTTCCTGCTGTCTGAGCGCGGCGAACTCGACGAAGCCGAACTCTGGTACCGGCGCAGCACCGAGGCGGGCAACTCCAACGCCATGAACAATCTCGGGTTCCTGCTCTACCAGCGCGGTGATCAGGCCGAAGCTGTGGCCTGGTACCACCGCGCCGCTGACGCCGGCCATGCCCAGGCCATGAACAACCTCGGGATCTTTCACTTCGAGAGAGGCGAGCTCGCTGAGGCCGAATCCTGGCACCACCGCGCCGCCGACGCCGGGCACGCCGAATCGATGGACAACCTCGGGTGGCTGCTGTCTCAGCGCGGCGAACTCGACGAAGCCGAACTCTGGTGCCGACGCAGCACCGAGGCGGGCTTCCCCAACGCCATGAACAACCTCGGGTCCCTGCTCGAAAGGCGTGGTGATCTCAGTGAAGCCGAAACCTGGTACCACCGCGCCGCCGACGCCGGGCACGCTGGCGGAATGAACAATCTCGGGTGGGTGCTGCACCGGCGCGGGGAACTGACAGATGCCGAAACCTGGTATCACCGCGCCATCGATGCCGGCAACACCGACGCCATGAACAACCTCGGGTTTATCTATGAACAGCGGGCAGATCTGACTGAGGCAGAAGCCATATGGCGCCGCGCCAGCGAAGCAGGTAACACCAACGCTATGGACAGCCTTGCGACGTTCCTCTACGGCAGAGGACAACAAGTTGAGGCCGAAACTTGGTACCGCCGCGCAGCCGACGCCGGTAATACCGAGGCCATGAGCAACCTCGGAGACCTCCTCGCACAACGCGGAGAACTCTCAGAAGCTGACATCTGGCGCCGCCGCGCTGCCGAAGCAAGCACATGAAACGCAGGTAGTCGTTGAGCCGGTGACCGAGGCCCGTTGCCAACACCCTTTCGCCGCTCGGGTACCGGCGCATACGAAGGGCAAGAGTCTCGACCATCTCAGCGCTGGCCGCGATGAGCTCCCGACTCCCGCGGCTCAGCCAGGCTGATGCCATCGCCGCTAGTTTGCAGATCGTCTAGGACGCGTCGAAACCTGCTGCGATGCAGGCGATATGGACGGATCCGTCGGTACCGGCTTGCCTACACCACAACAAAGATCCTGACGGAAATCGTGCGGCGGACCGGGAAGAAGTGGCGGCGGCGTCAGTTCCGATACCGGCTCAGCCCTGGGCAATGCGCACCGACTTTTTCTTCAAATTCCTCCGGTAAGTGCGGCACACCGGTAAAGGGTTCGACATCAAATTTGAGCTGTCGGGCCGAAAGGCGATTCATGACACCATCGGAACCAGCTTCGAAAACCTCCTCTTGGCCGGTAGCTACATTTGCTGAATCGTCATACACAGTCAGTCGAAATCTTGTCAGCCGCAGATGACCATCAACACGCTCACAGGTGAAACCGCCGAATTCGAACCTGTTGTATTCCCGATCCGGGTTTTCGGCATGCAGCAGCAGCATTCCTTTCTGGTAATCTTTGATCGCTTCGAACTTGCCGTTGACGAGTTTTATCGCGATCACTCCACCGATGTCGACCACGATGTCGCCTCGGCCGTCGCCGTCGATATCACTGATTCCGAGCCAACCCCACCCTGATCCAGTTCCGGTATCCACGACACCGCTGACGAAGCGACCGTTGCCGAGTTGACCGTAGAGTTCGAGCGAATCGGAGCGACTGGATTTATCCAACACCAGCCCGATTTTGTCCACTTTGCCGTCCGCGTCGATGTCGCCCTCGCGGATACCCAGACAGGTTCCAGACGGGCAGATGTCTTTTATCGTGACGGGCAGGCGCTCGGAACTTGTACTTGAGCTCGGGTGCGGACGTGGCTGCGGAACTTCGATAGCGACAACGTCGTCTGCAATCTTGTGCCGACCTGAATGATATTCGGCGAACAGAGTACCGACGAGATTCACCTTGTCATGTAGGGCGACGACGAGATTCACGCTGTCGTTCAGTTCCCGCTTCGCTACTATTCCCTCGTGTGAAACCTGCACCCATCGGGTCTCTTTGAGAACCCATTCAGTGGGAAGTGTTGTCATACTGTCGGTTCCATCGCACACACCAGCCAACATCACCGCATGCAGATTTCCGGACTCGTCCCACCACAGGTCCGAGACGACAACTTGGGTGTCGACGCCACGCCGATATCCCGGCGGATCGAGTGCCGACAAATCCGTGTTCACAGCCTCCTTCCCGTCCAGCGACAGCAGCAGGACTTCATGACGTGCGGCGCAGTCGTTCTGAACGCTGCCGACGATCAACGCGACAGCGAACACCGGAGAACCGGTGGACGCGTCTTTGATTGCCGCGGGTCCGTCACTATAAGAACAGCCGGAACCGCCTCCGTAGCCTGGGATCTTCCGTTTTCCTATTCGATCGAACGACCCATCTGAGCGCAACAGCAGAAACCGATTCTCGCATTGCTCGGCAAACGCGCCGACCAGCGCACCGCCGGGAGTTCCAGCGGGGACAAACGCCTCCTTGATATTGCCATTCATTTCACCTTTTACATCTCCACGGACAGCGGTGGCCAGTTCGACAGCAGGTCTGTTGTTCGATAGAGCGAAACGCAGGATCCCGAAACCATGCGTACTGTAGTCTTGAGTCATCTGACTGGCCAGTATCAGATCGTTTCCGATCGCGGCCAGCCCTACACAAAGAGGACAGGGAAGTCGTCGCGTATTTCCGCTGTGAGAGTCGATGACAACGAGCGTTCGTTTTTCCGATCGTAGTTCGACACCGGGTTTGTCATTGGTCAGAATCGTGGCATATCGTCCGTCCTGGGTCCAGACGATCCCGCCGTAGCTTTGAGAGAACGAGATCTTCTCGCGAATCGGTTCGCGGACTCCACGGACCACGACCAACTCGGTGGCGGTCGCATAGGCGAACGTCGAGGGTTCAATGACCTGGACGTTCGAGGCGGCTACCGGCGCGACCGACGCTACCAGCACCAGTGCTGCCAGTAGACGAATTTTTGCTGACGCGAGCACGCGTACGCTCCTTGCCTGAAATCCTGTCAATTTCCGCAGGCCACCGCGTAGTCATCGGCAGGGACCTCCTGCATTTCCCAGCCTTGTCCACTTTTCGCTGCGATCTTCTTCAGGACCGAGCTGTAGCGAAGTTTCCCGACATCCGCGGCGATGTCAGCAGCGACGTTATGGCGACGAAGCCATTGGGGGCATGCCCATGCCGTGACCTGGAATAGATGGCCGTGGTTGCTGATGGTTTCGGTTACCGAGCTCTCGGCGCCCGCCAGTCGATACTCGACTTCGATGTCGAAAGAAACAGACGCCGAGTCGGCATAGAAGTAGGTCATGAGCACCTTGCGCTCTCCCGGCATGATGCCCAGAAGTCGCGACTCGAAGAAGGCCGGATCGTTGATATTTCCTTCGGAACCGCCACCGGAGCGAGCGATCGGCTCGGAGTAATCGAGCCCGAACCACATCGAATTGTCTTCCGGTCCAGCTCCTGAGGGCGGTATCCAGATCGCAGTGCCCAGTTTGATCGGAGACCGAACTCGATGCGCTGGTCTGACAGCCAGAATATCTACTTCTTCGGAACTGGAGTTCGTCACCTCTACTGCCACACGGACGTATCCCGCATACCAACCGTACTCACGCAGACTGTCATGATCCTGATACTGAACGTCGTTGCGTACCAGCTCCGCGAATTCGGCCGCCTTTTCCCCGGCTTCCGGCGGGAAGATATAAGTCAATTTCCCAGCGCTTTGACCGAGGCCGTACACCTTGAGTGATACCGCACTGGCGGGGATCGAACCTCTCGCATCGCCACCTTCGTTGCCGATGATCTTGTACGCTCCGACGGACACGACGACAGCCATCAAGACGAGCAGCGCCAGCGGGATACGAAATCTCGTGAACATCGCCCGCACGGAAGCTGGCGGCTTCGGTCTTGCTGATGTCTCCGATAGGGTTCCCGGTCGACGTTGTGTCGGATCGGAACCCGACGGCATGTCTGATATCGGGGTAGCCGTCAGCGCGCGAAAGATCTCGTAGCCCGGGACACGATGATCCTTGGCTGCCTCGTCGACGAGTCTGCGCAGGAGTCCTCGATTGGTGGCCGTCTCGCAGATCGATAGCCACACGTCGGCCATCGGCTGTCCGAAGTAGATGTCCTGCTTCGCAATTCCGGTGTGCGACAGGAGCCGATACGCGTCCTGAGCCAGTGGATACCCGTTCCCCAGGGCCGCGAGCAGCTCCTGGGCCTGCGGATCGTTGACATCGAACGGGCGCCGATCGAGAAACGACATCCTCATCCTCTCCTACGACCGGCCGATACCCGCGGCGGCCAAGCCCTCCACTGCGCGCGAGACGCGCGTTCCCTGATTGAACCCCTGCAGATCGGCGCTGTTCGATGTCTGGCCGTGATGCAACGCCACAAGCCGCCACTGGTTGTCGAACACCGGCGACCCCGACGACCCGCCTTCGGTGTCGGTCCGGTACTGCACCGCGTCCCGATCGACATGGCGCACGAAGTTGTGGGCCGGACCGTCGATATCGACGGTGGGCGGCAAAACCCCGCAACGCGAGGCATCTCGATCAGATACACATGGCACCACAGCACCCAGCGCCCAGCGGTCCATTTCCAGCTCCCTCGCCGACCGCAGTTCCGTACGCACCGTGTCGAATTAGCGATTAGCTTGCTGCCGATCCGGCGACAGTGTCAAGAACGCCCGGTCTCTTTGGTATTGCAACGACACTCAGCTCCGCAGGTGTCCTCGTCACCGGTGCGGACTTCGTGACGGGCACCGACAGCTCCGCTCAGCCGCGCTGTCTGCCAGAACCCGTACCAACCCACCCGGATCGGATCGCCACGCGCTGCCGTCACCACGGTCAACACATTGTGCAATCCCTGTGTGCGGACGCATTGCAGGTACAGAACAAGCTCGAGCTCTCACCCGATGAGAACTTCATCCCCACCGCGTGCCAGCACCCAATGATGCAGCGCGACATCGCCGCATCCACAGGCAAGGACATTCCATCCAAAGCGCGGAATCCGTAGCTCCTGTCGCGACGACGGCGTTGCCGCCGTCGTGGCGCGCGACCAGGACGACTGGTCCTCCGCTGTTGGGGAGACTGTTCTTCAGATCGCTGCGGATGGTGAGTCTCCGAACCACGAGGCACTCGAACCTGTTGGCCCACAGAATTCCTCGGCAGTGGCCAGACGGACACGAGCGCTGCTTGTGCGCATCGACCTGTGCGGTTTGTGCCGGGGGCAGAAGCCCTGCAGCAGCGTGACCGACGCCAACGCCTCGTGTGGTTGACGACCCGAGCTGTTGCCTACGCGGATTGCCGACATCAGGACCCCGGCGACTATCCAGGAAAGAGACTGACCTCGTACTGTCCCAGCGACGGGTGAATGGGTGCGGTGATCACGCCGTCGAATCGGAACATCGAGCGATCCTGCCAACTGATGGCTGTGAGCGTGCCGCTGTAGGTCGAATCCGTGCCGAGAGTATCTCCATTCCCCGTCACGGTGTTTCGGCAGTTCATGGTGGCAGCTCCGCCGAGCTTCCCGATCAGCACACAGTCAAGTGTCGCGCGCACAGCGCCTGCGACTTCCTCGTTTCGGAAAGCGAACCCCTCTGCCGTGTGACTGACAGCGCCGGCGATGTCGCTGCCCAGCGATCGCATTGTCCACCCTCCGGACAGGTCCAGCGGTCGGCTGTCTGCCGAGGTCGTGGCTGTCGAAGACGATGACGTAGTCGGCGGCGCCGTGGTCACCACAGGTGAGGTACTCGATTCGAGCGACCCTGCGGTGCGCTCGGTGTCGCGCTCACCGATCGAACCGACGGGACGGTCGAAGGCAACACCGGTACGGAGATCGATCAACACCAGCACGGTCAACAGGGTGCCGGTCGGCCGCATGGCGGCAATTGCCTTCTCGTCGAACCCGTTCCACTTCACACCGAGATACTGCGGCGTCTCGGAAACGTTCTGCATCGCGATCAGCGGAGACCCACCGGCCTGCCGGATTCTAGGCACCCCGAGGCCATCGACGAGGACGGCGGTACCGGACTGCAGGACGGCCTGGCGTGGGACGGGCGTGTTTCCGTCGAGCCCGTGATCGGTGACCCTGATGTCGAATCGGAGAACGACCGGAGTCAGCGCGCGCAGATAGGCGCCGAGTCCGGCCACGGTGAGCGAGCCGCTGCGGGTGACTGCCGGGTCCTTGTTGAGCACTTCCACCAGTGCCGCAGCGGTTTCCGGGTGCCCTTCGAGGTACGCCGCGAGATCGTCACGACGCGAGATCGTCACATCACGCTCGCCTGCGTACGCCCCCGGCTCCGCGCCGTCGAAGGGCACCGCGCCCGCACCAGAATTGTGCACTGGCAGTGCTGCGCTCGACGGATGTGGAACTGGCTGCGTTGGCTGTGGGCCAGCTGGCATGAACGGCAGTGCGCCGAGGGAGTCGTAACCTTCCAGCACGATCTCGCCTCCCGACTGCTGGTTGGGCGCAAGAATCACCACACCGATCGCCACCAACGCCACCACCGCTAGCACCGCAGTCACCAGGCCAATGAGTCGGGCTGTGTTCTTTTGCGGCCGGACTGCGGGAACCGGCAGCGGCGATCGCGTACTCGCCTCGACCGAGGTCTGGGCCAGTCGCGCGAAGATCTCGTGACCGGCGCTGTTGGGATCGGCAGCGATACCGCTCACCAATGCGCGCAACCTGCCCTGATTGGCGGCGGCGCGGAGTACGCGCGGCCACACGTCGGTCATCGCGTCATTGAGTGCGATGTCCTGGAGGCGGATGCCTGCGCGGGAAATCGGTCGTTGCGCTTGTGTCGCAAGGGGATACAGATGCCCTAGTGCGTCGAGCAAGTTCTGCGCTTCGGGGTCGGCGGGGTCGAACGGGCATCGGTCGAGCAACGACATTCGCGCAAACCTCGTGTTCGTGGACCCCAGGCTCGGCAAGCATAACCGCCGCCACGGCTGACGAAAGAGAATCAGGTGGCGCCAGTGACCCCCGCGGCTCATCGCGCCGATCCTCGAAACACGCTGCCGCTTGGTCACTTCGATCGATGCACCGCTCTTCGGCCGGGCCGGAGTCAACCTCTGGGGATGCTCGACGGTTTCGCGTGAGCGCACCTGCGGGAGCCTGGGATCGTCGAATCGACGAAAGCGCAGCTATATCCCCGGCGGAGATCCATTGGTCACAGCCCATCCATCGACGGGATCACCAGAGCGCGGTACTCAGCGCTCGCGGTAGGTTGGTCTGTGTTGCCGGAGTCGTAGAGGTGCCGAACTCGTGGGGGTCGGGGGATGTCGCTGCTGGACCGCTTCCGCTTCGATGAGCAAGACCCTGCCACGAAAGATCTTCTCAGTGCCCTGTGCGTGGCCTTTCCCAAATCACCGCCTGACCGATTACTGCGGGCCGCCGGCCTGGCGTTGCACGAGATAGACCTCACGGGCGCGATGGTCGATGTGTGGCCGCGGATCTGCCGAAACGCAGCCGCCACCCAGCGACTGCGGACACTGATCGAGACGATCGCCGCAGACCCCGGCACCACAGGCTTCACTGTTCTACAGGACCTCGCCCGGACACCAGCGGCGCCGCTTGGTGACACAGGTGCGTCTGTGAGCGCGGGGTTGATGCGCACAGCCATGCGCGAGCGCCTCGAACTCGATCCTGAAGTTCTGCCCACCATGCAACGCGCGCAGCAACTGACGCGCTCACTGCACCGCGATGTCACCGAGGTCGACACTCTCGTTCTGATCGGAGAGGGAGGGCTCGGCAAGAGCGTGCTGCTCGGCCAGATCTTCGACGCGGTCATTGAACAGGCCACGGGGCAAGCAATTCTGGTTCCCTGCAACCGGGTGTCGTCCACGGCGGCGTTGAATACCGTGGCCGACATCGATCAGGCATTCGGAGCCGCAGCGCTCGACCAGCCGGACGCACCACCGCTGACCGACCTGCTGAGAAACATCGCCTCTGCAGGCGACGTGCACGTTCTCGTCGACACAGTGGACCTGGTTGTGCGCGAACGCAACGCCGACGCCATCGCCGGGCTTCTTCGCAGGATCGCCGGACTCGGGCACCTGGTGTGGACATGCCGCGATCACGAGTGGACGAACTATCTGCGTACCGCCCGCGGGATCGCCGAATCGCAATATGTGATGCCGTTGCTCACCGGCGAGGAAATCACAGCATGGGCCCGCGCCTTCGTCTGCTCGCGCGCCGAGATCACCGACGACACCGGCACGCATTTCATTGCGAGCCTGGCCGAACCGGGTGCATCACAAGTCCTGGCCACCCCTCTTCGTCTGGCCATGGCCTGCGAGGTGTATGCCGAATCTGGCGCAATCCCTGACGATCTCACCGTCACCGCCCTCTACGACGACTACTGGACCAAGCGGATCGCCGCCGATCGCCACGGCCGAGGCGCACGCAGCGCCAACGCACGACGCCAAGTCGCGGCCGCGAACGCACTCGCCGAAGAAACGTGGCTCGAGAGCGAACAACGCTTCGCCACCTCGGTATCCGGACGGCTCAATACCGACGAGGGCGCCTTTGACCTGCTGCTCAGCGACGGCGCGGTAGTCACCGCCGCTGACCGTTACAGCTTCTTCCATCAGACCTTCGGCGAGTACGCGGTGGCCCGCCACCTGCGCCGGATCGGGACCGCCGCTGATTTCGCCCGGCTGCGCACTGGCCTCGACGGCTCACTGGTCCCAGCGTATTGGCCGATCGCCCGGCACTTGCCCATGCTGGCCATGGACGACAACCGCTTCGACGATGTCCGTGCCGCGATCCCCTTGTCCGAAGTCGAAGGAGTCAAAGCCCAACTGGCGGGTGCGTTCGCACGCCGATCGCCACAGCAGGTTTTGCGCATCGCCGCGGACGTCCCCGCCGATGCCGGCGCTGTCATCGACGCCAATGCCACCGTGCTCGCCAACGCACCGGCGGCGTGCCGCCGCGCCGCTCTCGAGGTGCTGATCGTCCGGATCGAACGCGCTCAGGGGCCGCAGCTGTCCGGGGTAGTGACTGGGGCAGCCCAACTGATCGCACAGATCACGGCGCAGGAAAGACCTACTGGGATCGGACAGGTGCTGGACGCCCTGTGCCCGCGCACCGACGTAGCCACGGCTGTGCTCTCCTCGACATCGAGGGCGTTCATTGCGGCAGTGGTGGCCGAGGGCGTTGACGACGCGACCGCGACGGCGTTGATCGACCGCTACGAAATGCTGCCCCCGTCAGCGCAACGGGTCGTGCTGCGGGCAATCACAGAAATGGGACCTGCTGCGCGCGATATCGACCTGATCGTCGCCGCTGCCCGATGTGCCTGCCCGGAAGGTTCCGTCGACGACCTGACCGCGCTGCTGATCAGATGCCAGCACCTCCCTGGTTTCCGAACCGGCCTCGGCTGGTTCACCTGGCACGACATCTTGACTGCCGAACTGTTGGCCCGGTGGGACTCATGCCAGGTGCGTCTGGTGGCGCACCTGTGTACCGATCCCGGCACCGCGGGCGAAGTATTGCGGTATGCGACCGCGGGCGAGGTTGCGCGCGTGGCGGGCGACCGCTGCGTTAACGTCGCAAAATACATCGCCGACACACACCGGGAACTGGCGCTGCGCACGGTGACAGCTCTCGGGAGCAATCCCACCACGACCGCGGTCGGCGTCGCCTGCGCCGTCGTCAACCACACCGCGGACTCGTTCGATCGTGCAGAACGGCTCGCGGTGACGCGGGTGCTGTCGCAATGGATCGACACGATGCCACGCAAGGTATGGCCCTCGGCGGTGAAAGCCTGCGGCACCCAGGGTGATTTACTGGCGGATCGGTTGCGCGCCCTGGTCGCGTTCCGTGATCAGGGCGGCGACGCTTCGGCCGTCACCAGCGCCTACGACACCTTCCTCAACATCACCGCCACCACACCGGCGGTCCTCGCTGAACTCGCCGCGGACTTGCGCACCCTGGTGTCTGGTACCGACCCGGCCAGTCGAACCTGTCGATCTCGCCTTGACGGGCTGGTCTGCGGCTACGACCCCAGTACCTGGACGCGGATCGTGGAGTACGCCCACGATAGAAGCACCAACGTCGCATCGGCGGCGATGACGGCGGTCAGCACCGCGCTGATGCACTGGCCGGCGGTATCAATCGGCGACGATGCCGCGGCCTGGCTGGTGGGACTTCTGAACTCACCGCACACAAACTCCGTACGCATCGTGGCGGGCAAACTCCACGATTTGCGCAGCCAGATCGTGCTGAACCGGTCCCACGCTGAGCAGTTGTTGGGCCGCCTTCAGCACTCGCTCGACGCGGGCGAAGACCCGCAGACCGCCGAAGCCCTGCTGACACTGCTGATCGATATCGACCGCGCCGGGCATGGTCCTGCCGGTGCTCTCACACCGGAAATGGCCTCAGCGATCCTGGCCGCCTTGCGCGCCACCGTCCACCGACTCCTGCCAGAGGCAGTTGCTCAGCGCCAGCGCCGCCACTTGCCGGCACTGTTCGGCACCTACAAACAGTCATTGACGGCACTGGGACTGCCGCACTTGGGCGTGGGCGCAGTCGAGGACGAGGTGGCCCAACTCCTGGTGAGCGTCAATGTCGGACGTATCGCCAGCCGATCTCAACGTCCGCTCGCGCATCTTCTCATCGTGCTGGCCCGCGCCGACGCGCAGTTCCTCACCCGCCTCGAGGACCTGTGGCCGAGGGTCTCGGTCGCGAACCGGGCTGCGATCGCCGAGGCATTCATCACGATCGAGACAGCGACCCCGGGCATTCGCAGCCTCGCACTGGCTCGTCGACCCGATTGCCCGCCTGGCGTGGCGGGCAATATTCACCGGCAGTTCGGGTGAGCGGAACGCCGCCCTCAGACCAGATCGATGCCGACGCTCTGCAGTCCTGAGACCACGCGCCCGATGGTGGTGCCGAAGTTCTTGCCCCGTGCGAGTTCGGTCGACCCGACACCGGCACGATGCAGCGCAACGAGATTCCAGTCGTTGTCGAAAACCGGAGCGCCGGAGGAACCCGGTTCGGTGTCGGTCCAGTACTGCACCACTCGGTCATCGACATGGCGGACCAGATTGTGGTGGATGCCGATCTTCTTCAGGCCACCGCTGGGGTGCTGGATGATGTTGACGCGATCATCCTCCACCACAGAAGCCGACGCGGTGAGCCCGATCACGGGGATGTCGTCGGGCAGCGCCGAATCGGTGCGGATCACCGCCCAGTCATCACGTGGCTCGCCGACGATGGTCTCGACTCGACCCTGCAAGATCAGCGGTTCGCGGAGCTGGTTGTCGGCACCCAACTCATAGTGGAACCACGCCTGCACCTCCCTCGCCGGCGGAGCGAAGTCGCGTTTGATGTCGTAGAGCACATGGTGGTTGGTCAGCAGTAGGTCAGCGCCGATGCGGAAGGCCGTGCCGTAATAGCGACCGGATTGCATGGTCACCAGCAGCCGACACACCGCGGCCGCGACGGCCGCTCCTCGCGCCATGAACGCCACGTCCAGCAGGGTCGGTTTGTCGAAGATCTGAGCTTCGAGATATTTAGGATCGTCAGATCCGTACCAATGCGGCCGGGAATCGGCTGCGGCAGGGGCTTCGACGATGGGAGCGGGACGCACGAGCTCGCCGATACGTCCGGCGATAGCCGGGCGGTCCTTGGCCGCCGCGTCGACCAGATCCCGCAGACGGTTCTGGTTGCGTGCCAGGTTGAGAAGGTCGTGCCAGACACCGACCATCGGCTGGGACCAATTGAGGTCAGCGGGCGACATGCCAACCTGTAGCACCAGCCGCTCGACCTCTGGGTCTCGGTAGTAGCTACGGGCGAGGATGTCGAGTAGCTCCTGGGCTTCCGGGCGAGTCCAATCGAAGGGCAGGGTGTCGAGCAGATCAGTCACAGGACGTGGCTTTCAGTCGGCGAGCGGGTTTGTGCGCGTTGGGTATTCGCAGTGTAGGAGGCTCTGGGTGGCACCGTCCTTGAAGCCGTACGACATCGGAGTTCGCCGAGGACCCGGAATTCGCTGGCACATCAAGCCGCGGCAGCGCTGAACACTCTATCGATTATCCGCCGTGACCGTGGTCAGCGAACACCGCCAGATGACGTCGGTACCCCGGCCTACGATCCCGACAACAGCTCAGCTGGTTGCTCCGGTGCAATCTCGACAGCTCCCCCGCTGCCCCGCTGCTCGCTGCCCGAACTATGAAAGACGCATCTGACGTGGCGATCATGGACAACGCCTTCAACAACGACGAGTCCCGGTTCAGCCGACTCCTCACCACACTCGCGCACCTGATGCTGTACGCGCTCGCGGCAGTCGCGGCAGCGCATGTCACCACCTATTTCGACTACACAGGCACCCTCATCGAGCTCACGATCCTGATCGGGAACGCCGTTCTGCTTATCGGACTGATACACAACGACTTCCAGCGACTGTGCGTGCACTGCATGCGGGAGGTCCCTGCCGATGCCGGCCGACGCGCTGAACGCCAACAGTGGTTGCTGTGGCTGCGGCACTGGGTGAGCACTACCCCTCGTGTGCTGCTGGTCGTGGCGATGATCAGCGTGCCGGTGTTCGTTGTCCACTTCGTCGGTCTGCCGCGGGTGGTGTCGTTGCCCGTCGATGCGCTCTGGGCAGCCTTCATGTACTCGGTCTGGTTGCATCACAGGCTGCGTCCGTGGTACCCCTGCTACCGCGACTGGGACCAGGACGGCGCCCCCGAGCCGTCGCCTGACCCGGTGAGGAAGGCAGCGTTGTGAACTGCCCGCTCAGCTGACCGGCACTCACGCTGAGATCCGGCTACACCAGACCTCGCTGTCTGAGGAACGCGTATGCGCTACCGGATACCGTGAACGACTCGGCAGCACTGCGCGTAACCCGGGCAATATCGCGCAATTTCGCTCCATCACGAGTCGACGGGCTGCATATGGGGCAACAGAGCCACGGTCAACTCGACAGGAGAGGCCCTGGCTCTCACTGGGCGGCGAAATCGATGTCCATCAGCGATCTTCGCGACCCCGGTACGTGGCAGAGTCAGGAGCTACGATGGCGTGTGCACCTCAGGCTTGCTTTTCAGTCTCCGTTCTGCACCGACGAGAACGTCGCCTCAGGCCACTGACCATCGGGGATGCGGCCAACGGAACCCACTGCAGCGCTTTGCCTTTCCCAGGTAAATTTCGCCGAACCTAGCAAGACCACCCACCCTCGTAATACTGTCTCGCTATGGATATTTCTGAGGGTGTCCAGGCTCGGCTCGCGCTCCACAACGCCACTATCGAAGACAGCGACGATGAGCTGCATGCCGAACTAGCCGAGACCCGCGCCGTCACCTCTGAGACCGAACTGGCGGCGGTTCCCGACACCCGCGAAACACTCGACGGCGCGCCGTCGTCGAGCCCTGCGGAGGAGTTCGGCGGGGTGGGCTTCCACACCGAGACGATTGTCGTCCGAACAGGCCGCCCCGTGCTGACCATCCATCGCGACGCCGCACAGCTGAGCTTCACCGATCCCGACAGCGAGGTCTGGCGGACCCGTCTGAGCGCGGCTTCTGAGACCCTGATCCGCGCCGCACGCGCCGTCGGCAGGATCGAGGTCACCGGCCACGACGCCTCCTGGCTGGGTACCGGATGGCTACTGGCACCGAACGTGATCGTCACCAACCGCCACGTCGCCCAAGAATTCGGGCGCGCCGCCGGTGGCCAATTCGTGTTCCGTCAAGGCATTCTCGGACCGATGACCGCCTCCATCGACTTTCTCGAAGAAGCGAACCGTCCCGAAGACCTGACCTTCGCGATGACCGAGATCCTGCACATCGAAGACGACGCCGGCCCCGACATCGCACTGTTGCGGGTGGATCAAACCGGTCCGGGCACACCCGCGCCGATACCGATGTCCCAAGACCCGGTGGTGGACGACTTCTGCGCGGTGATCGGATACCCTGCACGCGACAGCCGGATACCCGATCAAGCGCTCATGGAGCAGATCTACGGCAACCTCTACGACAAGAAGCGCCTGGCGCCGGGGCGACTGACCCGCAAGCAAGGACCGGTGATCCTGCACGACTGCACCACCCTCGGCGGCAACTCCGGGTCAGTCGTGGTGTCATTGACCACCGGCGAAGCCGTCGGGCTGCACTTCGCCGGACGCTTCCTCGAAGCCAACTTCGCTGTCGCTTCTCCGGTGATCCAACAGCGCCTGACCGCAGTGGGCAGGCCCGTAACACCGGCGACTCCCGCGGTCACCGTGGACACTGTCGGTGCCGGCACATTCGACAGTGCCACACCGCCCGCAGGCGGGCCGACGCGGTTCAGTGCTGTCGTACCTCTGCGGATCACCGTCGAGATCGGAGATCCCTACGCGGACAACACCTCTGCGGTATCTGCTCCGGCGCCCACGACGGCCGCTCCCCCTGCTCCCGGGCTCTCGACCGAGGACCTCGTCATCGAGGGAGTCGCCGCGGATTACCTCGGCCGCAGCGGATTCTCGGAAACATTCCTGGGCTCGGATGCGCCAGTCACGCTGCCGGAGGTCAACGATCGCGACGATGTCCTCATCTTCGATGACAACGGTCACGACGGCACTGTGCTGAACTACGAACACTTTTCGGTCGTGATGAGCAGAACACGGCGCATGTGCCTCTACAGTGCGGTCAACATCGACGGCAAGCAACGAGCCCGGGCCGATCGGACGCAGTGGCGGCGCGACCCGCGCATCCCGGACCACGCGCAGATCAGCAAGGAGTGCTACGGGCTGGCACCCAAGTTCTCCCGCGGCCACATGACTCGACGCGAAGACCCGGTCTGGGGTGCGGAAACCGTCGCCGCACGCGCCAACAACGACTCCATGCACGTGACCAACGCTGTCCCGCAGATGCAAACCTTCAACGCCGGAGTCTGGCTCGACCTCGAGAACTACGCCCTGCAGAACGCACGGCGAGACCAGATGAGGATCTCGGTGATCACCGGCCCTTTCCTCCACGACGACGACCCGATCAAGTTCGACGTGCGAATCCCTGTCGCGTTCTGGAAGGTGATCGTCTTCATCCACGACACCACCGGGGCACTCACCGCGACCGGCTACAGCCTGTCGCAAGGCGAGTTCCTCTCCGAACAGGAGTTCGTCTTCGGTCAGCACAAGACCACCCAGCGTCGAATCGAGTGGATCGAGCAGAAGGCAGGGCTGTCGTTCGGTGACCTCACCGCGTTGGACCCGTACCGCGAACCGGAAAGTCCGGACACCGAACTCGACAACGTTCATCAAATCCAATTCGTCTGATGCCGGGTCCATCCGCACCGTCAACTGGCCGCCTGTCATCGCTGCTGTCGAAGGACGAGGACGGCTGACAGCGGGCACACCCGATCTCCACCACACCGACGAGGCCATGGGATTGTCGTGTTCGAGGCCCCTCATTCTGCGGAAGGGTGTTGGGTTGAGGAGACGAGGCAACCGAATCCTCGGTCATCAGAACTACGGGCACGGACAGCGTCGGCGCGGTTGCACAGGATCCGAGTAGGCGGATACTCGTGCGCACAGCACGGCACTAGAACCATCATCGAGGTGACCTTGCCGGACAGAGGATTCGGCCACACCCCCAAGTGGACGAGATGAGCAAACGGGCGTTGAGTTGGCAGGGCCTCAGGCTGCGGGAGTGCGAACCGGCCGCGCCAGAGGTCCCAGCCGAGCTGTTCCAGCGGGGAAGCGGCGTCGCGGGAGCGTCATTTAGGTTCGGACACAACATTCGTGGAGGGAGTCGGACATGGACCGCACGCTCAAAGTGATCGCGAGCAAATCTGAGCAAGCCGCGCTCGCACGGGACCACACCGTGACAGCTAACTACGACGCGTTCGCGTTGGTGCAGGTCAATGAGGCCGAAGCTCGAGAGTTGAGCCAGCGCTACCTCGTCGAGGACATCACCGCGCAATACGAGATTCCACTCGGCCCGACCGCGACAGACGCGATCGACACCAACCTGCCTCGGATCACCGGCGCAGCACGGCCTTCGGCCCATCCCGCCTACCAGCGCACCCGGCGCCTGGACGCCGGACCGCACCACTACCTCGTCCAGTTCGTCGGGCCGATCAAACCGCAATGGCGCGCAGACGTCGAGCAAGCAGGTGGATCGATCGTCGATGCCCGTGCTGGTTTCACGCTCGTCGTGCGCGCGACGGCCGAGCAGATCGCGGCGATCGCCGCGTTGCCGCACGTGCGCTGGGCCGGTCACCTGCCCGACCGCGCACGCCTGGACGTGACCACCGAACCCGCACTGCCCCGAACGAAGTTGCTCCCCAACGTCCTCACGGTCGAGTTCTTCACACCGACCACCGCACGCACCGCCAAGGCGAAGATCCGCACCCTCGGACTCAAGATCATCGGCGACGGCCCGGCCACGCTCATCGTCGAGGCACCCGAAGGCACCGATGCCGCTCGGCGCAAGCAATTGGCCGCCCTGTCAGCTGTCCACGGTGTGCGCATGGTGCGCAACCGGCCGATCAATCGGATCAGCAACGACGTCGCCGCGACAATCATGCGCGGAACCGCGGCAACGCTGGGCGGGGTTTCCACCCTCGACGGTGATGGCGAGACGATCGCCGTGTGCGACACCGGGTTCGACACCGGCACCACCTCACCCGTGCACCCCGATTTCGCCGGCCGCGTCACAGCAATCATGAGCTTTCCGATCACCTCGGAATTCGCTCCCTACATCAACAACGCCGACGGCGATGACGGAGCGGCCGACCTCGACTCCGGCCACGGCACCCACGTCACAGGATCAGTGCTCGGCGACGGCGCCGCGAGTACGGCGGTGCCGGGGCAACCGGCGATCCGCGGTCTGGCCACCAAAGCGAAGCTGGTGTTCCAGGCAGTCGAGCAAGCCTTGGACTGGAAGAACCCCGCCTTCGTCGCGAAGTACGGTCGCTACCTGCTCGCAGGAATTCCGGTGGACCTCGCCGACCTGTTCACACCCGCGTTCAACAAAGGCGCACGCATCCACACCAATTCATGGGGCGGAGGCGACCCCGGGGTCTACGACGACCAATGCCGCGCCGTGGACAAGTTCATGTGGGAGCACCCGTCGTTTGCCATCCTGTTCGCCGCGGGTAACGACGGGAGCGACTCCGACGGCGACGGCGAGATCAACCTAGGCTCGGTCACCTCACCCGGCACCGCCAAGAACTGCCTGACCGTCGGAGCGAGTGAGAACCTGCGACGCTCCTTCGACAGCGAGCGCTACGGCACCTGGTGGCCAGACGACTACCCGGCACCGCCGTACAACAGCGCTCCGATGGCCGACGACCCGAATCAGGTCGTCGCGTTCTCCAGCCGTGGTCCGACCGCGGACGGACGCATCAAACCCGACGTCGTCGCCCCGGGCACATGGATCCTGTCGACGAAGTCGACGATGCTCAGCCCCACCGCAACAGGCTGGAAGCCATTCCCCGGCTCTTCAAAGTACTTTTACATGGGCGGCACAAGCATGGCCACGCCACTGACCGCGGGCGCGCTCGCGCTCCTGCGCCAGCACCTTCGCCGCGACCACGCCATCACAACGCCGTCGGGCGCCCTCCTCAAGGCCGTCGTGATCGCCGGTGCTCGTCGCCTGCCGGGCACAGCGCCCGCAACCACCGTGGCCGACAACCACCAGGGCTTCGGATGCGTCGACGTGACCGGGGTCGTTGCCCCGACAGCACCGTCCACGCTGCTTGTGCGCCAAGGCAGGAAGATCTCGACGGGACAACTCCACACCCTCGAAATCGAGGTAACCTCGGCAGCTGTTCCGTTGCGGATCGTGCTCGCCTACAGCGACTTTCCCGGCGAGACGTTGGTCAACAACCTCAATCTCGTTGTCCGGGGCCCGGACGGAACACCCAGAGTCGGAAACGGCGGGCAGGGCCCCGGATTCACGATGGACTCGATAAACAACGTCGAGGTCGTCGAAGCCGGTTCACCCGCAGTCGGTACGTGGACGATCGACGTCATCGGCTCGAACGTCCCGCAGGGACCCCAGCCCTACGCGCTGGCGATCCTCGGCGCGGCAGCTGGCTAATTCCTAGGTCGGCGAGCGCTCGGACGCGTTCCCAGTGTGCAGGCTGTGCTGGTCGATGTCGCCGCCGTTCCGCGAGAACTGGCCGACGGGCCCTACTAAGTGGCCGTGCCGTGTGCGCCGTCGCCGCGGGCTTCGATCGCCTCGACCGACTTCCTGAGCTCCTTACCCAGGATGCGCGTGCCGAAGGCTCCGAGCGCGATCGCGAGCAGCCGTCCCTTGAGGTTCTTCCCGTCGCGGACCACGACGACGTCCACGTCGGTCGTCCCAGTGGACTGCGGTGTGAGGGTGTAGGTGTGGCCAGAGGCGCCGCCCCACAGGTTGGAGTCGGTGGTCGTCATCAGGACGCGGTGAGGGTCGGTCCAGTCATAGTGCAGGCGTTCCCAGATGCCGCGCGAGCCCTCCGTGACGTCGGCATCATGAGGGCCTTCGTGGTGCACCTCGAGATAGTTGTCGGCGCTGTTGCCGAAGAGTTCCTTGCGGCCCGGGCCGAAATCGGTGAGGCCGGCGAGGAACTGCTCGGGCGTCGCGGTGGTGGTCTGGTAGAGATGGATCGTGGTCATGGCGCCTTCCCCGTGGAGTTGGATGATGCGACTGCATGACGCCCTGGATGGCGTCCCCACCTACGTCGGCAGCCTGCGTGGAGATGCCGCCCCTGTGGTTCGAGGGTAGTCCGCGACCACCCGCGGGAAAAGTCTTTGCGCAGGTCAAGTCAGGCGCTGAGTGAACCGACGGGCGGTAGGGCCAGCCATATCGTCGGCAGCGGCACCGCGGTCTCCTCGCGCCGCTCCTGCCCGCGTTTCATCTGCAGCTGCATCTGTTCGCTGCGGCGCTCCGGAGCGTCGCGGTCCCGGTCGTCGTCCGCCCGATCCCCGAACGAATCATCGATGCCGGCCGCTGCCACCGGTGCGGCTGCGACTCCTGGGATCGGCGAGGCCGAGACCTTCGTCGTCAACGGGATCACGGCGTGTGGCAGATGCTCGACCTCATCGCACGCATCCGCAGTGGCCAGACCGTCCCCGTTCGGCGCCAACGGCGGCGCGGGATCGGCACTCGTCCAGCTCGCCCGTGCCGCGGGGGTTCGGGTGGTCGGTACCGCGTCCGCCCGCAACCATCCTGCGGTCGAACAACTCGGCGCCATCCCGGTCGACTACCGAGGTGACGTGCCCGAACAGGTTCGCGCCCTCGCCCCGAACGGCGTGGACGCGGTCTTCGACCACGTCGGCGGACCCAGGCTCGTCGACTCGTTCCGGCTGCTCGCGCCGAATGGCACCCTCGTCTCGTACAGCACGGCCTCCACGAAGGACGTCGAGGACGACTCTCGGCTGCCCGTCCCTCAAGCTCTTCACCCGGTCCCTGTGCGGCGAGGGTGTGCAGCAGGTATCCGCTCGCGCCGCTGAGGGCGCCGATGGTGGCGGCTTTGAACAAGGTCGCCATGTCGATAGGTGCCGAGCCCGCGACGACGCCGCGCAGGTCGAGTAGTTTATGCAAAAGCTCGGCTGGGGTTTTCGGCCGAGCGTTTTGCGTAGTCGCCCGTTGAGCTGGGTAGCGACCGCATCCAGACGCGCCGGGTCGTGGACGGAGAGAACGCACGCCAGCAGATCACGCAGATCATCGACACCGTGGACCTGGCCTCGGGCTCATCGGTTTCTGATTCCGCGAGCACGCGCTGTTTAGAAACTGGTTTGCGCGGTAGCACCACAATCCGGCCAGCCGGTGTTCTCTCCGGTCGAGGTAATGGAACAACATCTACAATCGATCCAACAACGAAATGTTGCGTCGACCAGTTGAATTCGCCCAATACACCTCGGTCGTGTTCACTGAATCCCTTGCCCTGAAGGGCCTCGGCCTCGATTGGCAGCGCCGGCGGTGCTTACAACAACGCCCTCGCCGAGTCGATTATCGGGCTGTTCAAGACTGAAGTCGTTCGCCGACACGGCCCGTTCAAGACCGTCGCCGCGGTCGAGTTCGCGTTGATGGAACGCGCGCGCGTGACCGGTGGCGCCAGGTGGAGACACCGGCCGGACCGATCGCCGCGCTGCCTCCCCCCGCGACCTTCGACGACACCGAGTCCATGATGGGACCAGTGCCGGCGCTCGGCGCTAACACTCGCGAACTGCTCACCGAAATCGGCTGCACCATCAGCACAGTGAATGACCTGGTCAGTGCGGGCGTGGTCGCCGGAGGGTAGTTCACCGGCCTGCCCGGATATCACAGCCGCCCCGCGGATGACGAGCCTGAGTACACGAGGGCCGGTGACCGTGTGGTTGCCGCCGCACTCGGCCACTGACTGCTCGACTTCACAGGCTTCCCTAGCCTGTGCTGACGAGACGGTACGCCATAACACAGCGCAGTGCTGGGGCACCGGACGCTAGTCGTCCGAAATGACGATGGACCCCACGCGCGCGGCGCGCGCCCGACCAGCAGGCACTGCTGGACACCGTGCGCGCTCAACTGAGGCGCTCGCTGACCACCTCGACAACCGGCACGAGCCTCGACCGTTCGAAGGGACTATCGTCGGTGACGGTCATGCGGTGTGCGTGGTCGCGTACGTGCGCACGCCCGCGCCGCCGTTCGTTGCTGAGGCTGGTCGGATCGCTATATGGGCGATCAGCCTGTGTGGTCACCTAGGTCCGGCAGTTGCGAGATCGACCAGTGTCGTTGGGTGCTCACAGTGCTTCGGACCACTGCTTTGACAGTTCGACATGAACCTGGGCACGAGCATGTGTACTTTGTTCATATGCCGAGGGAAGCGTCGCAGGAGAAGGGGCGGGTTGGCGCCCGAACAGCTCAACGTTGGCTTGAGGCAACAACATTCGTCGAGCTGCCGTGGAACTCCTACCATCACGAAGCTTTATGTGAAATAGAGTGCCTTGATGATTCTATAAAGATGTTCGACCTCGCCGGTTACTTCCTCACTGATGAACGGACACCGATATCAGTTGAAGTTAAGAATGTTGATACCGATGCTCACCTCCGGGAAAAATTTCACGAGTTCTTAGCGGTGGCGTATAGCTCGACCGCAAAAAGAAAATCCAAGTCCAGACCCGATGACAAACGAGAGTTCATGTGGGTTTCATGGCACCCTTTTGGGCCAATGAATAGATGGAAGAACCTGGCTTCAGTCGAAGAAATAGAAGTGTCGTTAAGTGAGAACTCGCACCTCCTCAACGGTCAAGAGGTGGATCGAAGTCTCCTTCACTCGGTGTCGGAGCGGATCTGGGTACTGACCTTTAATCCAAAACAAGAGATTCTCAGTCTCGACGCGGATGATTTGAGTAAGGCAATGGCAGCCTTGTCAAGAAAGAGGACTACGCTGTGACGTTCACTGCATCACTTCGTGTGGCTATGGACACAACGGACGGTCTCGCATATATCGACCGCGTCAAAACCGTTGTGCGGAATCAGATTCAGCACCTCGACAACACGGCGAGTATCGAGGACACTCAATACCACAATCATAGTGCTATACCGGATTTTGTCGTGACGTGGCCTGGTGAGCGTGGAGAGCGGAAAATCTATCTGAGGGATTCCTACAGCTCAATCATCGCTGGTGAGGACGAGCGCTATCTCGGAAAATTTGAACCAGTGTTGCTGGCTCTAGATGACGATGAATCCCAGGGTGATGTTAGGGATTCACTACCGGCCGTTGCGCGAGGTGCCTCACCACGTACACTTGTAACTGACACGACTGCGGTGGAGATCATCTCTGGAGGTGACAGCCCGACCGCTGAAACACCTCTTAACGGTCTTGTTCGTGCGAATTTTGTCCGTGGAGGTAAGGGGCACATTGACCACGATCGTGCAGAGTTGTTGGTGGAGGGCAGGGCAAATACGTCCACCGGAATCGACGCGATCGCGAACATAATTGCGGATAGTTTTGTGGAGGATGCCGCACTGCGCATTACGCGCAGTGCTCATTTGATTGATTTCGCGCTAAACGGTCCCATCGATACGCCAAATCTACCTGCTGTAACGGCGGGCAAATTATCGCTGGCTGAGATCAAGCATCTTTTGCCGTGGTTGTTGACTCAGCCGGACGCAATAGATAATTCGGCCTTTTGGCGCTTTATCGGAACGTTGATGAACTTCGATGAACTTGAGCTAATACGCGAAGATATCGCCGGCATTGATATTTCTCCCTTGATCTGGGCGAATTCTGAGAGCTGGGAAGCCAAATGGGCATACCTAGGCGTTTCCCAACCGGCCAGCGAGCCCCGAGCGACTGATGAACGTTTATTTCGCTGGTCATTCGACTCAGGCAGGCTGAGTGTTGACATCGGCCATCAACGAGTTTTGATTGCAAGGAATGGCAAACTGATACGTGCGCGGGACGGGTACTCCGCTGCAGCATGGAGCGACCTCCAGGCCCCTCTCTCAACCTATCGCCTTGCGCGTGTCGTACTTCATGGAATTCGGCGGTCTATTTCGATAGACGCTGTTGAGAGTCCGGATGTTCGAGGTGATGTCGAAGACGTCGCCAACTCCCTGGAAGATCAATACTATGTCACTGAGGCTACCCTAAGGGTTCCATCGAACACATCCGAGGATGGTCAGACGGATCTGGTTGTAGACTTCGGTGGAAGCGTTATTCGAGCGAAGGATAGCGCTTCTATTCAGGATCTAGTGACTGTGGCAACGCAAGTACTCAACTACCGCGCACCGGTTGAGTCGGAAATGTTGGAACTGATACTCGGAATCTCCAACACTCGATAGACGCACCATGTAGTATAACCCAGACAAAAATATTAAAGCTGGAGCCCGATATGGCCATATCGGGCTTTAGTTGAGGACAGATCAACCGTGTCAATATCTAGATGTACAGCTAGACGCGCGGAATATAGCTCGCAGATTTAAACGGATTCGCGAAATTATTCAATTGCGGTTGTGTCAAACCCCGGATAACTCGGCGATGATTATATGTAGGTAGGCAATGACTCATAGTATCGATAATGATCTGGATCATATGAGTCGAGGCTTCGATTCACCCTTCGCATCTCTACTTCGTAGCTGTTGATCTGGTAATCACCGAAATCAGTATTGAAGAGATATTCTCTAATCGAGTCGGCAATATAAGACTCCGTCGTTGGCTCTTCGATCGCGTAAAAATCTCTATCTTCGTACAAGCAATCGATGTACCAGTCCAACGTGCCGATCTTATCGTTGTAGAAGACCGCCCTGATACGCAGCATGAAGCCCTCGGGTAGCGGCACTGACTTAAGTATTAATACTCGCGCCTCGATCCAATTGATTTGAAATTCCACAAAGCTGCCGTGCCTATTGGCATATCTGATGAAATGTCCGTTTGCAATTACTATCCACCTGTTGGGTGCTTCCGTTGCGTAAACGCGTGTTTCCCCCGCGCTGCGCGGCATGTAACGCTGGGCTACACTCCAGCATTGTGGAGTGTTGAGCCAAATGCTCAGAGTCTCACGATCCCAGTAGTAGGTTGGCACACCCTTCCTGGCCTCTATAGTCGCGAGCCTCGTCACCAGACCACTTGAGGGTTGTGTCGAGCATGCAACCAGAAATGCTGAGGCGCCGTGTTCGTCTGTAGTATCGGAGATGCCGCCTATGGAGCCGATATCTTCAGCGCTGACCGAACGTCCGTTTCCGTTGTTTGCCAACGCATTATGCTTGCAAGAGACGACCCAAAGCCTCGGTTTCATTCCGAATCTCGGATCACCTGGCTCCTCGACGAGCAAGTCTTTCCCACCATCAGCGCCGCGGCCTGACCAGCTTACTCGATAGCGCATCGCAACCAACATGTCTCGGACAAGTAGTTCGAATCCCTCACCGGTGGGGATCTCTGTAAAATCAAGCACCGAGATAGGATATCCTTCGCCGGTGCGTTGCGGTAGAGGCACTCTCATCTTTTGGATTTCGCCTAAGTTGCGAAATATTAGGTGGGCGATTCGATAGCCTGGTTGCATCGGGTCTCCCTGATTTTCTTCTTCGGCAAGTTTACGCAGTCCACTCTCCCAGCCCTGGTCGACCGCCCGGAATTTCCACGTGCCGTTTCGCCGATAGAACTCGCCGAGCGCCATCGCGGTGACAACATCGGGCCGATCGACCTCGAACGAGATCAGTGCGCCACTTCCATCCTGGACCGTCAGCACCAAGGTCTCGGACGTCGCGGAACGACCCCTCGATATTGGCGATCTCGGCGCGGTCGGCCAGCGCCCATCCGCGCTGGCCGCCGCGCTGCTGGTCACGTACCCGATCGTGCTGCTGCTGATCTTGGTCGCTCGCGCGCATGCTCGACGCCTCCAAGATGGGCGCCGAACTCGATTCGCTGGGTTGGCGACCGGTTCGGCTGGGTCATCCTGAACAGAGGTTGGGCTGTGGGGTTCGGCGTTCACAGCCGGTTCCACCTGGGCTGACGGCCACTTCTGTGGCCGATATAGCACCCACACTCGCTCAATCGTCATCTCTCATAGGGAGCAATCGCGCTCGACGCGTTGCGTGCCCAGGACGACCGCGGCGTCGACGCGTCGACTACATGGTCTGTTGTTCGGTCGGCCGCGCTCGCAGATCGGCCCAATGGGTCTGGCCACGGCCAGCTGATCGTCCTCCGTGTCCCTCCCCCGGTGCGGTGTGGTGTGGTGTGGTGTGGTGTGAACAGCGGACAGACGTGCGCGCGGTGGACTGCGATCGTCAACTCGACTCTGTCGTTGTCGAATTGAAGCGCTTGATGAAGAGCTACCGTCGTGGCTGCGATGTTGCTGCCGCTGGTCATCGGCCCTGTTGGCTGCTCGGGCGAACCGATGTCGACCGGGTCGTCGTCGGCACCAGAACACACCAGCGCTTCCGATGGTCCCGCAGCACCGACCGCGTCTGCGCTGAAAGATGGTCTGGTGGTTCGCAGCAAGTCCGACGATGGGCGGCTGACCTACGCAGTGGTCGATGTGGACAGCGGTGCATTGCGCCATACGATCCAGTTACTTGGTAAACGCGGCACGACCTTCAGCTACCGAGCGCAGGCCTACTCGCACGACTGGACACATCACGCTGTCACGGTCGCCACTGTCAATGGAGACCAGCATGCGGGGTGCCGATGGAGCTGGCCGCGCACGGTGCGAGCGGCACTGACCCGGATGGTGTCGGCCGGCGATCTCGAACGCGACGACGCGACTTACCGGCTCACCCCGCGACTGCTGAGCAGGCAGAAACTGCAGGACATCACCATCGACCCGATGCTGCGGCCCTTCTACGGCGACTGGCGACTGGCGACTGGCCATCGTCACCACCGGCGCCGACGCGGCGGCCAACCGCGTACTCCTCCGAGAATCACTGCAGGCCAACAAATTCGGGGAGATTCGCGAAGGGGTCTGGGGACGCCCCGACAACCTGCTGAGCCCGCGCATCGCGGCAGCCCACCGACTGACCTACATAACCGGTCGACCCGATGACCCCGACGAACTCGCCGCACGACTGTTCTGCCCCTCCGACTGGGCGGACATCGCGACGAGGCTACTGGCGGCCCTCGACAGCGCCACCGCGATGCGGGATCGCCTCGAGGTGGCAGCCAGCGTGGTGCGCCACATCCTGCACGACCCGATCCTGCCCGCGGAATTTTTGCCGCAACCATGGCCGGGTACCGACCTCCCCAGCGCCTATCGCGATTTTCGCGCGGAATTCACCGCTTTCGCCAGTGCCTACGTCCAGTGAGTATCAACTAATTCGACATTGATCGGGACAAGCGGTGACCGACCCCAACCACAAAGCCTCACGAATCACTGGAACAGCGAAGAATTCATGCACAGATTTTCGTGCGCCTACACCGGATGTTGCGAAGCGCACGGCGTCAGCAGGTACTGACACCGGGTCGGCCCGCGAGGCGGTCGCCCATCCATTGCAGGGCGCCGGGCAGAGAGAGCGGGCTGGTGGCGACGTGGGATACGCCCAGGCCGATCGGATCGCCGGGCAGGGGAAGTTCGCGGTAGGTCACCTCGGCGCCCTGTGCGCACCAGTCGGCGGCGACCTGCCGAGCGGAGTAGGTCGGGACCAGTTCGTCGTGAGCGGTGGCCTGCACCAGGACCGGGGCGTTGGGGCGCAGCCCGCCGGTTCGGTCGGCGCGCAGGTGAGCAGACCAGTCGGGATCGGCCAGTAGTGCATCGGCGATGGTCTGTCCGGTCGTGGTCCATGTCCGAGTATCGCGAAAGCCATAGGTGAGCACGGTTTCGGCCACGCATTGGCCCGAGGTATCGGTGAGCATCTGCTTGCCGGCATCGTTGAGCAGGCGCCCGACGGCCGCGGCGAGGCCGGGATCCTCGTCGATGGCACCGTTGAGGTAGTAGCCCATCGCCCCGGTGAGTGACCCACCTTCGAAGTGGTGCAGCTCAGCCTCCGCGCTCACGACCGGCGCGCCCGCATAGGTCCCGGCCAGCAAAAGTTCAGGTGCGTAGTCTGCAGCTAGTTCAGCCGCTGCCGCGACGGAACCGCCGCCCTGCGAGTATCCCCAGAGTCCAACGGGCGCATCGGTTTCCAGCCCTGTGCCGGCGAAGTTGCGCGCGGCGCGCGCGGCGTCGAGAACGGCGTGGCCGGACGCCGCCCGAGAGAAATAGGTGTGCGCGCCGGGCGTGCCGAAGCCTTGGAGGTCAGGGAGCACAACTGCGGCGCCGAGTGCGAGCAAAGGGTAAATCGCCGCGTATTGCTCGTATTGCACGCCGAGGTCCAGTCCACCGTTGTACTGCGCCAGATAGGCCAGGGTGTTCGACGGTGCGCACTGGTCACCTTGACCCTGAGTTCCTGGAGCGACCACGATGACCGGGCGCTGCCCAGGTCCCTGCCAGGGCAGTGTCGGGCGCAGAAAGGCCCCTGTCACCGGTATTGCGGCGCCGTTGCGGTCGGTGCTGGCATACATGAGCCGGGTCGTGTCGGCCGGGATCGGCCCGCTGCTTCCAGCCACGGTGAGCGGCAGCGCCATCGGTTCGCTCTTGATGACCGAACCCGGCGAGGCCGGGACGCTCGCCGGGGCTTCGTAGAAGGACATGTCCCCGGCAGAGCCCAGCGGCGGCTCCGCATGCACCGGGGAGGGCGAAACAATCCCGCCGACAAGAACTCCGGCCACCATCGCAGCAATTCCGATCCTGCCCCGGGTCATCACTGTCCAGCCGCCTTCCCGCGCACTATTGACTGGGTGCCAATATATGAGGGGCGGGGCGATCCAGGACCGAAATCGGCAAGATCAACCACCGGATAATCAGTTGCGCTTCCCTCCGGACCAGCTCGACCAACGACCTCGTGGGCGAGGCCTTGAGCGATAGTTAACCGTTAGCTGCATGATTGCCAAGCGCTGAAACTGTCCTGCGTGTCGTACTTCGACACGCCGACGGCCGGACGACTTCAAGGCGAGGGTCTACGCAGTCCCAGCAGAGGACACAGGCGAGGACAAGACCGCGTGGCATCACCGCAAGGTCAGGCGCAGAGGAGACACGCAAATCCGCTGGTAGACAACTTCAGTGGACCATGTCAGCGCGTTCCGTCTGTGACCGTTTTGGTGACCGTTTTGAGCGTGACGAGCCGGTATCCCAGGTGATCTCCGGTGACGGCAGAGGCCCCGCCTCGGATGTCTCCGACACGGGGCCTCAAACGAAAAGGGCTGCTACGAGCTACTTTTTATGCAGTCGACACCACTACTTCTGCGCGGCCTTGAACTCACGACGACGCCGGTGCAGGATCGGCTCGGTGTAGCCGTTGGGCTGCGTGGTGCCTTCCAGGACCAGTTCCTTGGCGGCCTGGAACGCGATGTTGTCATCGAAATTCGGGGCCAGCGGGCGGTAGGTCTTGTCGTTCGCGTTCTGGCGGTCGACGACCGGGGCCATCCGCTCGAGGCTGGCGATCACGTCGGCCTCGGTGACGATGCCGTGGCGCAGCCAGTTGGCGACCAGCTGGCTCGAGATGCGCAGGGTGGCACGGTCTTCCATCAGGCCGATGTCGTTGATGTCGGGCACCTTGGAGCAGCCGACACCGTGATCGATCCAGCGGACCACGTAGCCCAGGATGCCCTGGGAGTTGTTGTCCAGCTCCTGACGCTTCTCCTCGTCGGTCCAGTCGGTGGACTGCGCGAGGGGGATCTCGAGGATCTGGTCGACGGTGGCGCGCGGGCCGCCCTTGGCGATCTGCGACTGCTGCTTGAACACGTCCACCAGGTGGTAGTGGGTGGCGTGCAGGGTGGCAGCGGTCGGCGAGGGCACCCAGGCAGTGTTGGCGCCGGCCTTGGGGTGGCCGATCTTCTGCTCGAGCATGCCCGCCATCAGATCGGGCATGGCCCACATGCCCTTGCCGATCTGTGCCTTGCCGGGCAGGCCCTTGGCCAGGCCGGTGTCGACGTTCCAGTCCTCGTAGGAGGTGATCCAGGTCTGGGCCTTCATCTCGGCCTTGCGGACCATCGGCCCGGCCTCCATGGAGGTGTGGATCTCGTCGCCGGTGCGGTCGAGGAAGCCGGTGTTGATGAACACCACGCGGTCCTTGGCGGCCTCGATCGACGCGGCGAGGTTGACCGTGGTGCGGCGCTCCTCGTCCATGATGCCGACCTTGAGGGTGTTGCGGGTCAGGCCGAGGACGTCCTCGATCCGGCCGAACAGCTCGTTGGTGAACGCGGCCTCGTCGGGGCCGTGCATCTTCGGCTTCACGATGTAGACCGAGCCGGTGCGCGAGTTGAGACGAGTGTTGTCACCGTTGAGCGAGTGCACGGCGATCAGCGAGGTGATCAGGCCGTCCAGGATGCCCTCGCCGACCTCGTTGCCCTCGGCGTCGATGATCGCGTCGGAGGTCATCAGGTGACCCACGTTGCGCACGAACAGCAGCGAACGACCGTGCAGGACCAGCTCGGAACCGTCGAGCGCGGTGAACACGCGGTCGGGGTTCATGGTGCGGGTGAAGGTCTTGCCGCCCTTGGAGACTTCCTCGGCCAGGTCGCCCTTCATCAGGCCGAGCCAGTTGCGGTAACAGACGACCTTGTCGTCGGCGTCGACCGCGGCGACCGAGTCCTCGAAGTCCATGATCGTGGTGAGCGCGGACTCGAGGACGATGTCCTTGACACCGGCGGTGTCGGTGGAGCCGATCGGCGAGGTGGCGTCGACCTGGATCTCGATGTGCAGCCCGTTGTGCTTGAGCAGGATCGAGGTCGGGGCCTCGGGGTCGCCGAGGTAGCCGACGAGCTGCGACGGGTCGGCCAGGCCGATGTCGGTGCCGTCTTCCAGACCGATCTCGAGCTCGCCGTCGACGATCTTGTAGTACGCCGAGCCGAGGTGCGAACCGGTGATCAGGGTGACCGCGTCGTCGAGGAAGTTGCGGCCCCACTCGATGACCTTGTCGCCGCGCACGCGGTTGTAGCCGCTGCCCTTCTCCGCGCCGTTGGCCTCGGGGATGGCGTCGGTGCCGTAGAGCGCGTCGTAGAGCGAGCCCCACCGCGCGTTGGCGGCGTTGATCGCGAAGCGCGCGTTCATCACCGGCACCACGAGCTGCGGGCCCGCGGTGGTGGCGATCTCGGTGTCGACGTTTTCGGTGGCGATCTGGAACGCGGCCGGCTCCGGCTTGAGGTAGCCGATCTCGGTCAGGAACTGCTTGTAGGCGGCCTTGTCGTAGCCGGTGCCCGGGTTCTCGCCGTGCCAAGCGTCGAGCTTGCCCTGGAACTCGTCGCGCTCAGCGAGCAGAGCGCGGTTACGCGGGGCGAGGTCGTTGATGATCTGCTCGGCGCCGGCCCAGAACGCGGCGGAATCTACGCCGGTACCGGGGAGCGCCTCGTTCTCGATGAAATCGTGAAGAACGCTCGCCACCTGGAGCCCGCCGACCTGAATCCGCTCTGTCATCTACTGCCTCACTTTGGTGAAAACCGGGTGGGAAAAGTCGATGTCATGTTACCCGTGGGTAGAGGTGACACCTCGTGTGGGTTCGAACGCCCTGCGGCCTCCGTCCATTCCGCCACGCCGAGCCACCGAGGTCGGAGGCATGGGCGCGGCGGGTCACCCCTTGATTGTAGGTGCGCGGGCAATTAATGTACTGATCGGAACATTAAGTCGCGTGCCGGACCGAACGGAGGCGCCGTGACCACCGAACCGGTATCGCCCGTGCGCCGTCGCGGACGCCCTCGTGCCACCGAGCGCGCCGACACCCGCGAGCGGATCCACGACGCCGCGCTCGAGCTGTTCGCCGAACGCGGATTCCACGCCACGGGTGTGGCCGAGATCGGCGCGAAAGCCGACGTCCAGCGGGGTGCGCTGTACTACCACATCGGTTCCAAGGAAGACCTGCTGTGGGCGATCCTGCGCGACTACACCCGGCTGCTGCTCGCCGACGCGGAACGCATCATCGAGGCCGATGCCGACCCTGTCGAGACCCTGCGCCTGCTGATTCGCAGTCACGTCGAGCTGATCGTCACCCATCGGCGCGCGGTGGCCGTGCACCTGCGTGACGCCGACGCACTCACCCACGAACACGCGGTCGTGCTCCAGCAACTGCGCGATCGGCTGCAGGGCCACTGGCAAGACGTGATCGACGCGGGCCACGCAGCCGGGCAACTACGCACCGCCGACCACATCGTCACCAACGGCATGCTCGGCATGCTCAACTCCCTGGGCTACTGGTACCGCGAGCGCGGCTCCCATTCCCCCGCCGAGATCGCCGACATCCTCACCGACACCGTCCTGTCCGGGCTGCGCGCCACGGGCGACAACACGAAAGGCTGACCATGGCTTGGGATTTCGAGACCGATCCGGAGTACCAGCGCAAACTCGACTGGGTAGCGGAGTTCGTTCGCACCGAGGTCGAGCCCCTGGATCTGCTCTACCCCAACCCCTACGACCGCGCCGACCCCGAGATCCGGGCGCTGATGCGGCCGCTGCAGCAGCAGGTCAAGGATCAGGGCCTGTGGGCCTGCCATCTCGGTCCCGAGCTCGGTGGTCCCGGTTTCGGCCAGCTCAAGCTGGCACTGCTCAACGAAGTGCTCGGTACCTCGATGTGGGCGCCGCTCGTCTTCGGCTGTCAGGCACCGGATTCGGGCAATGCCGAGATCCTGGCGCACTTCGGCACCGAGGAGCAGAAGGCGAAGTACCTGCAGCCGTTGCTCGACGGCGAGATCGGCTCCTGCTACGCGATGACCGAGCCCACCGGCGGCTCCGACCCGACCGCGTTCCGCACCACCGCGGTGCGCGACGGTGACGAGTGGGTCATCAACGGCGAGAAGTGGTTCAACTCCGCCGCCGAATTCGCCACCTTCCACATCGTGATGGTCGTGACCGACCCCGAAGCCGAACCGCACCAGCGGTTGTCGATGTTCATCGTGCCCGCCGATGCGCCCGGTCTCGAGCTGGTGCGCAACTTCACCGTGCCCGGGTTCAGCGAACACGAAGGGCATCTGCGATTCACCGATGTCCGGGTGCCCGCCGATCATCTGCTCGGCGCGGAAGGCGCGGGGTTCATCGTCGCGCAGACCCGGCTCGGCGGCGGACGCGTGCACCACGCGATGCGCACGGTCGCGTTGGTACGCAAGGCCTTCGACATGATGTGTGAGCGCGCGGTGTCGCGCCCGGCCCGCAGAGGTGTCGTCGGCGGCTTCCAGATGACCCAGGAGCGCATCGCCGACAGCTGGATCCAGATGGAGCAGTTCCGCCTGCTGGTCCTGCGCACCGCGTGGCGCATCGACCAGGCCCAGGACTATCGCGCCGTCCGCAAGGACATCGCCGCCATCAAGATCGCCATGCCGACCGTCATGAACGACATCGCCCGCCGCGCACTGCATCTACACGGCGCGATGGGCGTGAGCACCGACCTGCCCTTCCTCGACATGACCACCTACGCCGAGGTCATGGCCATCGCCGACGGCCCGACCGAGGTGCACAAGATCACTCTCGCCAAGGAAGTGCTCAAGAACTACGCGCCGGGAGATCCGGTGTATCCGAGTGGCTACCGACCGGCGCTGCGCGAACAAGCCCGCGATCTGGTGGCGCGCAGGCTCGAACACGAGGTCGGCAACCACTGAAGGTCCCCGATCGCGGGGTAGGCACGAACTAGCCTGCCTCGCATGGGTGGTGTCAGCAATCCCGGGGACAACGGCACGCAACGATCACCTGCCGGGACCGAGGACGAAGCGGTCCCGGCACATCCGGTCGCGAATCGTCGTTCGGTCAACAAACCGGTGTTCCTCATCGCGGCGGGCACCGTGCTGGCCTTCGGGATCTGGGCACTGGCCTCACCGTCGAGCGCCGAGACCATCGTCGGCGAGGTCAAGACGTTCACCACCACCTGGTTCGGCTGGTGGTACTTCGTGCTCGCCACGGCCATCCTCGGCCTCGTCGTTTTCCTCGGCGCCAGCCGGTACGGCCGCTACCGGCTGGGACCGGCGGAGTCACGGCCGGAGTACAGCCTGTTCTCCTGGACGTCGATGCTGTTCGCGGCGGGTATCGGCATCGACCTGATGTTCTTCTCGGTCGCCGAGCCCGTCTACAACTACCTGCGTCCCCCGCTGGGTGAGCCGGGCACCAACGAAACGGCCCGCAACGCGGTGGCCTGGACGATCTTCCACTACGGCATCACCGGTTGGGCGATGTACGCGCTGATGGGCGGCGCACTCGCCTACTTCGCGTTCCGCCATAACCTGCCGCTGACGATCCGTGCCGCGCTCTATCCGATCTTCGGCAAGCGCGTACACGGCCGGTGGGGCGACGCGATCGACGTGGCCGCGGTGCTCGGCACCATCTTCGGCATCGCCACCTCGCTGGGCATCGGCATCGTCCAGCTCAATTACGGACTGCACCAGATGTTCGGGATCCCCCAGGGCAAGGCCGCCCAGATCGGGCTGATCGCACTGTCGGTGGCCATCACCACGATCTCCGCTACCACCGGCGTCGACAAGGGCATCCGGCGATTGTCGGAGCTCAATGTCATCATGGCGATCGCGCTGCTGATCTACATCCTGGTGGCGGGCAACACCGATTTCCTGCTCAACGGCCTGGCCCAGAACGCGGGCGACTACCTGTCGACCTTCCCCGACCGGACCCTCGACACTTTCGCGTGGGAGCGCAACCCCGAGACGGCGAACGCGCCGTCGACCTGGCTGGACAGCTGGACGTTGTTCTTCTGGGCCTGGTGGGTGGCCTGGGCACCGTTCGTCGGCCTGTTCCTCGCGCGCATCTCGCGCGGACGCACGCTGCGCGAGTTCATCTTCGGCGTGCTCGTCGTGCCGTTCAGCTTCACCCTGATGTGGATCTCGATCTTCGGCAACAGCGCGCTCGAGGTCGCCAGGGACGACCGAGCCTTCGCCGAGAAGACCGCGGACCGAGCCGAACTCGGCTTCTACTCGCTGCTCGAGAAATATCCCGGCGCGACACTGTTGCTCGGCGTCGCGACCATCACCGGGCTGCTCTTCTATGTGACCACCGCCGATTCCGGGTCGCTGGTCATGGGCAATTTCACCTCGAAGCTGCCCGATCCGATGGCCGACTGTGCCACCGGCACCCGCATCTTCTGGTCGGCCGCGATCGGCGTGCTCACCCTGTCGATGCTGTTCGCCGGTGCGGGCGGGTCCATCACGACCCTGCAGAACGCCACCATCATCATGGGGTTGCCGTTCTCGTTCGTGTTGGCGCTGATCGGCATCGCGCTGCTGCGCGCTGTCCGCAACGAGTCGTTCAAACTCGACAGCTACCGCACCTCGTTGCCCAAGGCTTTCGCCGCGGGCCGTGGACCGGCCGAACTCAGCAGTTGGCGTCGCCGGTTGCTCTCGACCATCAACTACCCGGGGCCCGCGGCCACCCGCAAATTCATCAGCGGCACCGTCGATCCGGCGATGCACGATGTCGCCGCGGAGTTCGAGCACATGGGTATGACGGCGACCATCGACGATTCCCAGTCCAACGAGGGCCTGCCGTCCCCGCGCCTGCTGGTCGATCAGGCCAGTGAGCCCCGGTTCGAGTACGGCATCTGGCCGGTCTCGGCACCGGCCCCGACCTATGCCGTGCTCGCGCAACGGTCCGGGGATCGCTACTTCCGCTGCGAGGTCTACCTGGCCGAGGGGTCGCAGGGCTACTCGCTCAACGGCTACAGCCGCGAGCAGATCATCGGTGACATTCTCGACCAGTACGAACGCCACCTCGGCTATCTGCACCTGCGCCGCGCGGCGAGCGATCAC
Organism: Nocardia sp. NPDC055050; assembly: GCF_053608345.1. Lineage (NCBI taxonomy): Bacteria > Bacillati > Actinomycetota > Actinomycetes > Mycobacteriales > Nocardiaceae > Nocardia > Nocardia sp. NPDC055050. Next base: position 35,094 of record NZ_JBSGVG010000032.1, on the reverse strand, counting down.
CACGAGCCCGAATCCGGCGACGTCGACAGCACCGAGCGCGAACTGTGAAGGGATCAGCATGAGCGACACTCTCTATATCGACGGTTCCTGGCGACCGTCAGCGTCCGGGCAGACGCGCGAAATCCGCTGCCCGGCAGACGATTCCCTCGTCGGGGTCGTCGCCGAGGCCGGCCGCGACGACACGGTCGCCGCGATCATCGCGGCCCGGCGGGCCTTCGACGAAGGCCCGTGGCGCCGCACCGGCGCCGCCGAGCGGGGCGACCTGCTGCTGCGGGTCGCCGACGCGATCGACGCGCGACGAGACGAGTTCGTGCGCGCCGAGACCCTCGACACCGGCAAGCGCCCCTACGAGTCCGACATCGACATGTCCGACATCGCGAACTGCTTCCGGTATTTCGGCAAGCTCGCCGCCGACGACGCGGGCCGGATCGTCGACGCGGGCTCCCCCGACATCGACTCCCGCATCGTCTACGAACCGGTCGGGGTCTGCGGGTTGATCACGCCGTGGAACTACCCGCTGTTGCAGGCGGCCTGGAAGGTCGCCCCGGCGTTGGCGGCAGGCAATACGTTCGTGCTCAAACCGGCTGAACTGACTCCCCACACCGCGATTCTGCTGATGTCGGTGCTCGATGACCTCGGCGTGCCCGCCGGGGTGGCCAATCTCGTGCTCGGCGCGGGCGCCACCGCGGGTGCGCCGCTGTCCGAACATCCCGATGTCGACCTGGTCTCGTTCACCGGCGGGCTCGCCACCGGCAAGATCATCGCGCGCGAGGCGGCCGCGACGGTCAAGAAGGTGGCACTCGAGCTGGGCGGCAAGAACCCGAATGTCGTCTTCGCCGACGCCTGCGACACCGACGAACGGCTGGCCGCGAGCGTCGACAACGCACTGAACGCGGCCTTCCTGCACTCCGGTCAAGTGTGTTCGGCGGGCGCGCGCCTGGTCGTCGAGGAATCGGCACACGACCGTTTCGTCGACGAGTTGGTGCGCCGCGCAGAGCAGATCCGGCTCGGCTTGCCCTTCGCCGAGGGGACCGAAACCGGGCCGCTGATCTCGGCCGCCCACCGCGACAAGGTGAACGCCTACGTCGAGCAGGCCCGCGCCGAGGGTGCCGTCATCCGCACCGGTGGCGCGTTCGCCACCGGCGACCGAGGCTCCGGAAACCTCGACAACGGGTGGTTCTACCTGCCGACCGTCATCGACGACGCCACCCGCGCGATGGCGTGCGTGCACGACGAGGCGTTCGGGCCCACCGTGACCGTGGAGACCTTCACCACCGAAGACGAGGCCGTCGCCATCGCCAACGACACCGAATACGGGCTCGCGGGCGCGGTCTGGTCCGGTGATGCCGCGCGCGCCCGCCGCGTCGCCGCCCGGCTGCGGCACGGCACGGTGTGGGTCAACGACTTCGGGCCGTACCTTCCGCAGGCCGAGTGGGGCGGTTTCGGCCGCTCGGGTGTCGGGCGCGAGCTCGGTCCGTCCGGCCTGCACGAGTATCGCGAGGCCAAGCACGTCTACGAGAATCTCCGGCCGGGCGTCACCGGCTGGTTCGCCGATCGGGAGGAACAGCGGTGACCACATACGATTACGTGATCGTCGGCGGCGGTTCCGCGGGAGCGGCCGTCGCGGCACGGTTGTCGGAAGACCCGTCGGTGACCGTCTGTCTGCTCGAGGCGGGACCGTCCGATGTCGACGACCCGGCCGTCCTGCGACTCGATCGCTGGATGGAACTGCTGGAATCGGGCTACGACTGGGACTACCCGATCGAGCCGCAGGAGAACGGCAATTCGTTCATGCGCCACGCCCGCGCCAAGGTGCTCGGTGGCTGCTCCTCGCACAACAGCTGCATCGCGTTCTGGGCTCCGCGTGAAGATCTGGATTCCTGGGAACGCGAGCACGGCGCCACCGGGTGGGGTGCGGACTCGGTGTATCGGCTGTACCCGCGGATCGAGACCAACGACGCCCCCGGCGAGCACCACGGCCGCGGCGGCCCGGTGCACATCATGACGGTGCCGCCGCACGATCCGTGCGGTGTCGCCTTGCTCGACGCCTGCGAGGCGGTCGGTATCCCGCGCGCCGAGTTCAACGCGGGACGCACAGTCGTCAACGGCGCCAACTTCTTTCAGATCAACCGGCGAACCGACGGAACGCGCTCGTCGTCGTCGGTGAGCTATCTGCACCCTCACCTCGACCGGCCGAACCTCACCATCCGGACCGGCGCGTGGGCCAAGAAGATCGTGATCGAGAACGGGCGGGCCGTCGGGGTCGACATCACCGACAACGCGTTCGGCCGCACCACCCGGATCACGGCGAACCGTGAGGTGATCGTCTCCGCCGGCGCCATCGACTCGCCGAAGCTGCTCATGCTCTCCGGCATCGGGCCCACAGTTCACCTGCGCGAGAACGGCATCGAGGTGGTCGTCGACTCGCCCGGTGTCGGCGCGAACCTGCAGGACCACCCGGAGGGTGTGATCGGTTTCGAGACGACACGACCGATGGTGGACAGCTCCACCCAGTGGTGGGAAGCGGGTATCTTCACCCCGACCGAGGACGGCCTCGACCGGCCGGACCTGATGATGCACTACGGCAGTGTGCCTTTCGACATGCACACACTGCGGCAGGGGTATCCGACCGCCGAGAACACCTTCTGCCTGACGCCGAATGTCACCCATGCCCGCTCACGCGGCACGGTGCGCTTGCGCTCGCGCGATTTCCGGGACAAGCCGAAGGTCGACCCGCACTACTTCACCGACCCCGACGGTCACGATATGCGCGTGATGATCGCCGGTCTGCGCAAGGCGCGCGAGATCGCCGCGACCGCACCGCTGTCGGATTGGGTGGCGCGTGAGCTGTATCCGGGGCCGGAGGCGCAGACCGACGCCGAACTCGCCGATTACGTCCGCCGAACCCACAACACCGTCTACCACCCCGTCGGCACGGTCCGCATGGGCGCGGTCGACGACCCGATGAGCCCCCTCGACCCCGAGTTGCGAGTCAAGGGCGTCGAGGGTCTGCGCGTCGCCGACGCCTCGGTGTTCCCCGCGCACACCACGGTCAATCCGAATATCACCGTGATGCTCGTCGGCGAACGCTGCGCCGAACTGGTCGCCGCCGATCGGACGTAGGTCAGCCGAGGACCGGCCCGTCCCCGCGCAGCAGAACTCTGTGCCCCGAAATAAATCAGCCGACATTTCGGACACGGTGTGCCACCATGATTTCACGCAGGTGATTCGCATCGGGCGAGGAACCGACGAGCAGCATCGAGAGGAGGAGACGGCCGTGAAACAGCAAGCGCCACAGCGAGAATCGGATAAGACCTATCGCCGCGCGAGTTCGGTCCATCGCGCGATGCGCCTGGATATCGATGGCTCCGGCCGTTTCCTGATCGTGGCCTGACGGGCCCGACCCGCCTCCGCTCCCGACGTTCACACCTCTCTCGAAACATGGTGATTCCCATGATGATTCGTCATGCCGTCGACCCGACGGCGCCCGCTTCCGACACCTGGATACACACGAGGGTGCTCGTGCTCAATGCCAGCTACGAGGCCCTCGACGAGATCACCGCCGATCGGGCCGTGACCTTGCTGATCAGCGGCGCCGCCGAGACCGTGATCGAGCGGGCACCCCGGTTCCCGATCCGCTCGCAGCATCTGGTCATCGCGTTGCCCGAGACGATCCGGCTGGTGCGCTACGTCTACCTGGCGCACGTCACGCCGATCGGTGACGACAGCCGCGCCACCCTGGCCGGCGTGTTGCGTCGCGACAAGCACCGCTGCGGCTACTGCGCCGACTGGGCGCACACCGTCGACCACATCCGCCCCCGCAGCCGGGGCGGACCGAACACCTGGAGCAATCTCGTCGCCTGTTGCGCACCGTGCAATTCAGGCAAGGCCGACCGCACCCCGGAAGAGGCGGGGATGCGGCTGCTGTGGGAGCCCAAGGCTCCCGACCCGCTCGCTCGCAAGCAGCGCCGGATCTGGAAGGAGTACGCGCCGTGACCACCACCGACCTCGCACTGACCGAACTGCTGACCCTGTCCGATTCGGGGCAATGGCACCGCGCCGCCTGCCGTGGTGACCCCAACCACGAGGCGTGGTTTCCCTACCCGTCGCAGGACTTCGACTACGCCCGCAAGATCTGCGCCGGGTGCCCGTTGCTCGCGGGGTGCGCGGAGTACGCGGCACAGACGGGTCAGTCAGGGGTGTGGGGTGGTCGTGAATACGATCGCGGCCGCGTGATTCGCGCGTGACCGGCAGCGCCGGGTGTCCGCTGTGGCACCCGGCTCTGCGCGTCCGGCACGCACTGCACGGTTGCATGCGTTGCCTCGACCGAGGCTGACCACTCTTGTCACCTGCTGTGACCTGCGGCGATGCGCACCGGTATGCGCTGTGCTGCGGTTGCGCGCGGTGTCCTTAAACTTGCCGCGTGGGTACGCATCGCAACGGGACCAGTTCTCGAAGTATCAGCAAGGGTCCGGTTATCGCGGCATCGGCAATCGTGCTGGTGATCATCGCCGTCTTCGCCTGGGTCCAGCTCAGTGATCGTGCGGCGACCACCGATGTCGCGGCCGCCGCCGAGTGCGTCGAGGGGGCCTCACAGCTCGACGTCACCGTCGATCCGGCGATCTCGGGCCCGGTGCGTGCCGCGGCCGACCGGTTCAACGCGACCAAGCCTCGGGTGCGCGACCACTGCGCGCAGGTGAAGGTGTCGGCCCGCCCGTCGAGCGCGCTGGTCGCCGGTCTCGCCGACACCACGAAATGGGATCCGGGTCTCGGTCCGCAGCCGGGGCTGTGGATCGCCGATTCGAGCCGGTCGATCGAGCTGGTTCGGGTGCCGGGTCTGATCGAGGGCACACCCGCCTCGATCGCCACCAGCCCGATCGTGCTCGCCGTGCCCGATGCCCTGCGTCAAGCGCTCGAACAGCACCAGATCTCCTGGGCCGACCTGCCACGACTGCAGCAGGGCTCACTCGACGAGGTCGGCCTGTCCGGCTGGGGTGGGCTGAGCATGGCACTGCCCGCCGGTGACGCCACGACCGCCGCCGCCGCGTCCATCGGCGCGGCGATCTCGGGCACCGAACCGTTGACCGAGCAGGCCGCCAAGTCGGGTCAGGTCGTCGCCGCGATCTCCGGGCTCGCCGCCGGCGCGCAGGCACCGGCCGACTTGATGACCGCCATGTCGGAGATCAGCGCGAATCCCCTCGACGACGATGTGCACGCGGTCGCCGCGACCCAGCAGCAGCTCGGCACCGAGGGTCTCACCGCGTTCCGGCCGGTCGGCAGCGCGCCGCTGGCCGATTATCCCGCCGCGCTGATGTCGGGTCCGTGGGTCGACAAGACCCAGAATCTGATCGCGTCACGATTCATCGACTTCCTGCGGGCCCCGGAGCAGGCGGGTGCGCTCGCCACCGAGGGCTTCGGACCCGCCATCGGTTCGGCACCGGCGAATCCGCCGCGCGCGGCACTGGAGAAGGTGCAGTCGACGCTGGCCAACCCGGTGCTCGGGGTGAACGCGACGGTCCTGCTCGACGTGTCGTCGTCGATGGGTACCGCCGAGGGCTCGACCACCCGGCTGTCGAACGCGATTGCCGCGGTCGCCTCCACCCTGCAGGTGATGCCGCCCGACTTCGGGCTCGGCCTGTGGACGTTCGGCAAGAACCTCGACGGCACCACTCCGTACAAGGTGCAGGCGGCCACCGAGCTGCTCACCGATTCCCAGCGCAATGCGGTCGGCTCGGCGGTCACCGCGGTGAAGCCGAGCCAGCTCGCCGCGGATCAGGCCTACCCGAGCCTGCTCGCCGCCTACCGCGCCGCGGTGGCCGGTTACTCCCCCGGTCGCACGAATTCGATTCTGCTGATCACCGACGGTCCCGACGACGATTCGACGCTGACCGGCACCGCGCTGGTCGACGAGATCACCGCCGCGACCAAGTCGGGCAAGCCCATTCGCATCGACATCGTCGTGGTCGGCGGCCAGGGCACCCAAACCCTGCAGACCCTCGCCGACCAGACCGGCGGGACCTACACCCGCATGCCGACGAGCAACGACCTCGGCTTCGGCACCGCGGTCGTCAAGGCGCTGACCACGCCGTAGGTCACCGGCACGGCGGCCGCTACAGGGAAACCCGCACCAGTGCACCGGATTCCATCGCTACCCAGAGGTCACCGGCAGCGTCGACGGTGAGTCCGTGCGGTTCGGCGCCCGGTAGGTCGAGATGAGTGATCGTGCCGTCGGTGGTGATCCGGCCGAGACGGCAGCTCGCCCACTCGGTGAACCACAGCGCACCGTCGGGGCCTGCCACGATCGCGTGCGGGCGGGCGTCGGTCGCCGGGAGCGCGAATTCGGCGACGGTGCCGTCGAGGTCGATGCGCCCGATCGCACCCGCGCCGATTTCGGTGAACCAAAGTGCGTCGTCGGGGCCCGCGGTGATGCCGACCGGCGCGGCCGCGGGCGTGGGGATCGGGTAGACGCGCAGCGCGAGGTCGGTGTCGACACGGGCGATCGCGTTGCCCTGGTTCACCGTGAGCCACAGCGCCCCATCGGGCCCGGGCGTGATCATCGAGGGCATACCGTCGACCTCGACGCGCGTGAGGTTGCCGTCCGCGGCCAGCCGCCCGACCCGACCCGCCTGTAATTCGGTGAACCAGAGCGCTCCGTCCGGCCCGGCGCACGCACCGTAGGGACCTTCCACGGACAGGCTCGTCACCCCACCGTCGACGGTGATCCGCCCGAGCCGACCACCCTCAAACTCGGTGAACCACAGGTCATTATCGGAACCGGCGACGATCACCGTCGGTTGCCCGTCGGACTGCGCGAGCGGATAGGACCGCACGATCCCCTCCGCGCAACGTCCGATCACACCCTGCGTCACCAGCGTGAACCACAGCGCCCCGTCGGGCCCGACAGTGATCCCGTACGGAGCGCCGGGCACGTCGATCACTTGCACGATCTCAGCCAAAGTCCTCAATTCCCTTCTGTATTCCGCGGAAACGGCGGCGCAGCGCCCGGTCGTGCGACACCACGACCACCGCACCCCGATACTCGCTCAGCGCGCGTTCGACTTCCTCGACCAAGGTCAGCGACAGGTGGTTGGTCGGCTCGTCCAACAGCAACAGGTCGTGTTCACCGGCGAGCACACCGGCCAGCGCGAGCCTGCGCCGCTGACCTTCCGAGAGGGTACCGACCTCACGATCGAGCAGTTCGGGGGCGAACAGCCCTGTCGCCAGCAATGAATCGCGCCCGAATCCGTAGGTGTCGGTGACACTTCGGGCCGGATCGAAGCGCTCGTCCTGGCGCAGGTAGCCGATGCGTCCCGGTGCTGCCGCGTGGATCGCGTCGAGCAGTGTCGACTTGCCCGAACCGTTGGGTCCGTGGATCAGCAGCCGCTCGCGCGGGCCGAGCGTCAGCGCGCCGAGGTGGAACTCCACGCCGCTGCCTGCCGCGAATCGGCCGCGGAACCGCAACGGTTCGGGTGGTCGCGGCACCGGATCCTCGCGCAGCCGGCGCAGGCGCTCGGCCGTATTGCGCACCCGCGACGCGACCGAGCTCTGCACCCGCCCGGCATTGCGGTCGTAGGCCATCTTGTTGTTGTCGGTCATCGCGCGACCCGGCGCGACCTGCTGGGCAGTGCTCGTGGCGAACTCCTCGAGCCGCCCGATCTCGCTACGCCACTGCGCATAGGCCTGTTCCCAGCGAATGCGCGCGGCCGCCTTCGCCGTCAGGAATCCGGTGTAGCCGCCGCCGAAGCGGGTCAACGCGCCGTCGGCGACCTCGAGCACCGCGGTGACCACCCGATCGAGGAAGGTCCGGTCGTGCGAGACCAGCACGACTGTGCCCTGATGGGTGCGCAGGCGGTGTTCCAGCCAGGTGAGCGCGGCGTCGTCGAGGTGGTTGGTCGGTTCGTCGAGCAGGAGCACCTCCGGCGAGGCAGCGAGCAGGCAGGCCAGCCCGAGGCGGGCCCGTTCGCCGCCGGACAGGCTGTCGAGCGGTCGGTCACGGCCGATACCCGCCACTCCGAGTCCGTGCATCGACGCGTCCACCCTGGCATCGGCGGCGTAGCCGTCGCGCGCCTCGAAACGGGCGAGCAGCGCGCCGTAGCGGTCCATGTCCTGCGCTTCGGCGGCGGCTTGCATGCCTGCCTCGAGTTCGCGCAGTTCGGCCAGCGCCAGTTCGATGGCCGCACCGACTGTGTCGCCGGGCAGTGTTTGCGCGAGGTGGCCGATCCCGCCCTCGGCGGTGACGGTGATCGTGCCCGCGTCGGGTCGAGCGAGCCCGGCGAGCAGGTCGAGCAGGGTCGATTTGCCTGCGCCGTTCTCGCCGACGATGCCGACGCGTTCACCGGGCCGGATCGAGGCCGAGATGGTGTCGAGCACGGGCCGGTCCGCATAGGACTTCGAGACTCCGCGCAGGGACAGTTGAGTGGTCAAACAGTGCTCCAATCGCTACTCGTGTAGCTTTAACAGTACAAAACCGCGACAGCTAACGCAACAGGAGTTGTTTTTGGAACCACAACGACGCCCCGGCGGACGCAGCGCCCGAGTCCGGGAAGCCGTTCTCGACGCGACGGCGGACGAACTCGCCGAGCGGGGCTACCAGGACCTGAGCATGGAAGCTGTCGCTCAGCGCGCCGGAGTGCACAAGACCACCGTCTATCGGCGCTGGCGCGGCCCGGAGGGGCTCGTCGCCGACGCGCTCGAGCGCGCCTCGCAACAGCCATGGCCGATCCCCGATACGGGCACCCTCACCGGAGATCTCCGTGCGCTGACCGAATTGCTCCGACAGGGCTTCACCGATCCCGAATCAGGATCGCTGGCAACAGCTTTCATCGCAGCAGGCATGCAACATCCCGAGGCCGCCGACGCGCTGCGCGGCTTCTACGCGGCGAGACACGACGAGGCGGCGGCGATCGTGGCGCGGGCGGTCGCGCGCGGTGAAGTCGACCCGGAGGTCGACGCCGCCGAGATCATCCGGCTCGCGGTCGCACCACTGTTCCACCGGCTGTTCATCACCCACGAACCCGTCACTGCCGACCAGGCGCGCCGAGCCGCCGACGTGGCCGCCGCGCTGGCAAGAACACCGATCGGCACCTGAATCAGCTTGCGCGACAGTACGACCCGTGCCATCAGGCTCGCACGGCATACACCTCGTGCAGTTCGGTGCCTGCCAGCGACGGGTCCTGCCTGATACGCGAAGTGAGTCCGTGGAGGTTGAGGACCTCGCAGAATTCGGCGAGGCGGCCGTCGCGGTCGTGCACCTCGGCGACGACGGCGCGGATGCGCGGCCAGTCGGATTCGGTGATGCCGAGCAGGACATCGAATTCGGCGCGCTCGACGTCGATCTTCAGCACGCCGATCTCGGCAACCGGATCTTCCTGCGCAAGGATCGCCGACACCGTGGTGACCTCGACATCGATCTGCTCCCCGTCGTGCAGGCCGCGGGTGATGAGACTGATCGCGTCGTCGGGCAGGCCACTGTTGCGCAGGAAGGTCTTCGTCGCATCGTCATCGGCTTCACGGTCGGCATACAGACTCGAGTTCGCGGTGGCGCGGGGGTACCAGGTGAACGGCAGCACACCGGGTGCGGCGCCCACCGCGACCTCGAGGGCGACACCGCCTGGCACATGGGCTGCCATATTGCGGTGCAGGCAGTCGAAGATAGCGGGAGCGGGTTCGGCGGCGATCACGCGGACACCGGGGAGCGTTTCGGCGAACATCATCGCGCTGAGTCCGATATTGGCGCCGATGTCGACCGCGAGGTCACCGGGACGCAGGGTCGCGGCAGCCTGGCGGTAGTACCCGTCGGCGATCATTTCGTTCCAGAGCATGCGCGCTTCGGCGGGGCTGGTGCAGGTGACGGTACGGCCGTCGTCGAGGCGCAGTTGCTGCTGTGTCGTCATCAGATCATGAATCCTTCGAGGATCGGGCCGATCACGGCCAGCGCGGACGGGTGGGTCAGCTCGAGATGGCGAGCGTCGAGCACAGTGTTGTGGATACGGCCGGTGATGTGCGGTTGCCACGTCTGCGCGACGGCCTCGGTGTCGTCGCGGTCTTTGCCCGCGGTGAAGAAGATCAGGTCGCCGTCGAAGATCCGCGGGTGATAGTCGCCGACGAGTTCGCCCGCGGTGGAGAAACTCTCCATCACCCGGTCGACCTGGTCGGCGCCGAACAGGCCGGTACCGGTGATCTGATCGCGGATCACCTGCCAGGCCTGCTCGGTGGTGCTCGCGGTGACGGTGTCGCCGAGGTCGAACAGTTCCCGCCAGCCACCGAGCAGGTCGGCCATCAGCTCCCCCGGCGCGACATCGGTGTCGGGAGTGATCGGTGGCGCACCGACCGCGCTGTCCATCATGGCCAGCAGCGCGACCTGTTCGCCCTGTTCCTGCAACTGTGTCGCCACCACGTGGGCGATCTGGCCGCCCAGCGACCAGCCGAGCAGGTGGTATGGACCGTTCGGCTGGGTCCGGCGGATCTCGTCGACATAGCGGTGCGCGAGCTCATCGATCGACGTGGCCGGGGGCTCGGCGGCGACGACGTGCGGGTCCTGCAGGCCGAACACCGGCCGATCGCCGCGCAGATGCCCGACGAGTCCGCCGTAGAACCAGGCCAGCCCGCCCGCCGGGTGGATCGCGAACAGTGGGGTCGCATCGCCCGCGGGCCGCAAGGGCAGCAGCACCTGCATGCCCGAACCGCCCTCGGCCGCATCGACCCTGCGCGCCAGTGCCCGCGGTGTCGCGTCGTCGAACATCCACGGCAGTTCGAGTTGCACGCCGCGGCTCTGCAGTTCGGCCACCGCCATGGTCGCGAGCAGTGAGTTGCCGCCCAGATCGAAGAAGCCGGCACCTGCACCGACCCTGGCCACGTTCAGGGTCCGTGCGAAGACCTCGGCGATCGCGATCTCCGACGGTGAGCGCGGCGCGTCGTATTCGTCCTCGTTACGGCCGAAGTCGGGTGCGGGCAGGGCATTTCGATCGAGCTTGCCGTTCACTGTCACCGGCAGCGTCGAGAGCACCACGACGGCCGAGGGCACCATGTACCCGGTGAGCAGGTCGGCGGCGGTGTCTCGAACCCGCGCCGGGTCCAGTTCCTGCCCGTCGGCGGGGACGACGTAACCGATCAACTGGTCGACGTCCCTGGCGTGGCGATGCACCGCGGCTGCCGCCTGGGCGACACCGGGATGACGGAGCAGCGCCGATTCCACCTCACCCAATTCGATACGGAAACCACGCAATTGGATCTGCGCGTCGGCGCGCCCGCGGTAGTCCAGTTCCAGTCCGTGCCCGCCGCGATGCCACCGCCCGACATCACCGGTCCGGTACAGGCGGCTACCCGGCGTGCCGAACGGATCGGCCACGAACCGTCCCGAAGTGAGCGCGCCCGCCCCGTGGTAGCCGCGCGAGAGCTGGCCGCCGCCGACATAGAGGTCACCGGTGACGCCGACCGGCACCGGCCGCAAGCGCTCGTCGAGCACGTACACCCTCAGGCCGGGCAGGGCGCGCCCGATCCCGCCGCCCGCCTGATCGACCTCGGCGTAGCTGACATGCACGGTCGTCTCGGTGATGCCGTACATGTTGACCAGGGTCGGCGTACCCGCCGGGTGGGCGAGGAACCAGCCGGTCAGCCGGGACGGGTCGAGCGCTTCGCCACCGAACACGATGTAGCGCAAGGCGAGGTCGGCGCCACCCGCGCCGTGGTAGCGGCGCTCCGCGTCGACGAATCCGTAGAACGCCGACGGGGTCTGGCTGAGCACGGTGACGTGCTCGCGCGCCACGAGCTCGACGAAAGCATCGGGCGTGCGCGTGGTGTCGTAGTCGACGACCACCAGGCGACCGCCCGAGAGCAGGGCGCCCCACATCTCCCAGACCGCGAAATCGAAAGCGTAGGAATGGAACAGTGTCCAGACATCGTCGGGCCCGACGTCGAACTTCTCCGCGGTGTGGGTGAGCAGGGTGACCACATCGCGGTGGGTGACTGCGACACCCTTCGGCCGACCGGTGGAGCCCGAGGTGTAGATCATGTAGGCGATGTTGTCGGGCAGCGCGGCGACGTTCTGCGCACTGTCGACGACGTTCTCGTCATCCACAAGGACTGTCGGCCCGGCGAATTCGGGTGTCTGCGATGCCATCGCCGATGTGGTCAGCAGCGCTACCGGTCGTGCGTCGTCGAGCACGAACCGGAGCCGCTCGGCCGGGTACGTCACATCCACGGGCAGATAGCCCGCACCCGACATGACCACAGCCAGCAGCCCGACCGCCAACTCGGCCGAGCGCGGCATCGCGACGGCGACCAGTGTTTCGGGGCCCGCACCGGAGGCGATCAACTGGGCGGCAACAGACTTCGCGCGCCGATCCAGTTCCGCGTAGGTCAGGACCGTCGTCCCATCGGTCACCGCGACCGAATCCGGGGCCACCGCCACGCGCCGTGCGAACAAGCCACCGATCGTTTCCTCGGGAACGTGCGCGCCGGCCACGCCTGCCGCATCGAGAACCTCGTAGCGCTGGCTCGGTTGCATGAACTCGATGTCACCGATGATCGCCTGCGGATTCGCGGTCACCGCCTCCAGGATGCACAGATACCACTGCGCGAACCGCTCCATCGACTCTTCCACGAAAAGGTCTGTCGCATAGGTCAATCGGCCGAGCGTACCCAGCGGGTGACCGTCGGCGGCGAACCGCTCGACCAGCTTCACATTGAGATCCGACTGCGCCTGATCGACATAGTCCTCGACCGGTTCCACCGAGATCCCCGGCAGTTCGAGCACCACCTCATCGAGATTCTGGTAGTCGATCGTCACCTGGTACAGCGGCAGATGCGCGGTCGAACGCGGCGGATTGAGCGCCTCGACGACCTGCTCGAACGAGACCTCCGCATGTGCGAGGGCAGCCAGGTCGGCTGCTCGGACGTCGGCCAGAAGCGCGTCGAACGGCTGATCGGCAGAAACCTCTGTCCGCAGGACGACAGTGTTGACGAACATGCCGATCAGGTCGTCGAGTTCACGTTCCCCGCGCCCGGAGACCGGGGTACCGACCGCGATGTCGCGGGTATTCGCCAGCCGTGCCAGCAGCACGGCCAGCGCAGCGTGAGCCACCATGAACGGCGTCGCGCCCGCGACCCGCGCCACCGCGGCGATCCGCTCCTGCAGCGATGCCTCGATGTCGAAGTCGATGGTCCGGCCGCGCATCGACGCGACCGGCGGACGCGGCATGTCGGTCGGCAGTTCGAGGAGTTCGGGCAGCCCGGCGAGGGTAGCGCGCCAGTGTTCCAACTGACGGGACAATAGCGACTCCGGATCGTGCTCGTCGCCGAGCAGATCGTGTTGCCACAGCGCATAATCCGGATACTGGACCCTGAGCTGCGGCCACGCGGGCACGCTCGCGGTGATCACCGCGTGATAGGCGGCCGCGACGTCGCGGGCCAACGGAATCATCGAGAGCCCGTCCGCACAGATGTGGTGCACGGCGATCACCAGCACGTGATCATCCGAGCCGAGATCGAACAGTTCGGCCCGCACCGGCGGTGCCTCGGAGAACTGGAAACTCTTCGACAGCACCGCCGCTGCGGCCTTCGGCAGCACCGATTCCTCGATCGCGATCGGGATCAGGTCGGGCACGACCTCGTCGGCGTCGACGATCATCTGCCACGGTATACCGTCGATTACCGGGAATTTCGTGCGCAACGATTCGTGGCGGCCGATCACCATCGCGCAGGCTGTACGCAACGCGGGGATTTCCAGCTCGCCGGTCAGCCGGATCACCAGCGGCACGTTGTAGGCGCCGACAGAGGCGTCGAGCTGGTTGAGGAACCACATCCGTTGCTGAGCGGGCGAGAGCGGGATCAGGCCGGTGCCGGGTCGCCGGGTCAGCGTCGGGCGTTCGACGTGGTCGCGGCCGGTGAGCCGGGCGGCGAGGTCGGCCATCCGCGGGTACTCGAACAGGTCGCGCACCGCCACCCGGACGCCCAGCGCGGAGCTCAGGCGAGCGGTCAGCCTCGTCGCGGTCAGCGAATTGCCACCGAGGTCGAAGAAGTCGTCGCGCATGCCGACTCGGGGCAGGTCCAGCACTTCGGCGCAGATGTCGGCGACGAGGCACTCGGTCGGATTGCTCGGCGCCAGATATCCGGCAGCGACGAAGCTCGGCATCGGCAGTGCGCCGCGGTCGAGTTTTCCGGTGGTGGTCAGCGGAAGCTGTTCCAGCACAACGCAGATGTCGGGAACCATGTGGGCCGGTAGCCGGCGGCGTGCCGATGCCCGCACGTGCTCGGGGTCGATCGTGTCGCCGATGAGGTAGCCGACGAGCCGGTCCGCGCCGTTGTCGTCGGTGCGCAGCACCGCTACCGCATGGGTGACCGATCGATGTTCGGCGAGGACGGCCTCGATCTCGCCGAGTTCGATCCGCTGGCCACGGATCTTGACCTGATGGTCGGTACGGCCGACGTAGTCGAGTGTGTGGTCGGCGGTCCATCGGACCCGGTCGCCGGTGCGGTACATCCGCGTGCCCGGATCGTAGGGGTTGGCGAGGAAGGTGGCGGCGGTCGCGCCGGGACGGCCGAGGTATCCGCGGGCGAGCTGGATGCCGCTGACATACAGTTCGCCGGTCACCCCGATCGGCACGGGCCGCAGGTGCGAGTCCAGCACCACCGCGGATGTTCCGCGAATCGGACCACCCAGGGTGATCGGTTCGGGCGGCGCGAGGGGATCGCTGATGGCGACCATGATCGTGGTCTCGGTGGGTCCGTAGCCGTTGAACAACTGGCGTCGTGGCGCCCAGAGCGCGGCGAGTTCGGCGGGCACGGCCTCGCCGCCGGCGACCAGAACCCTGAGGCTGTCCAGCCCGTCGGGTGACATGGTTGCCAGCACGGTCGGGGTGAGGAAGGCGTGGGTGACCGCGTTGTCGCGGATGAGCCCGGCCAGCTCCGTGCCCGCGTAGCTGTCGGGCGGCGCGATGACCAGCGTCGCGCCGTGCGGGTGCGCCATCAGGACTTCGAGCATGACGGCGTCGAATCCTGGTGCGGCACACTGCAGCACCCGTGAATCCATGCCGACCTGGTACCGGTCCCGTTGCTCGGCGGCGAAGTTCGCCATTCCCGCCTGGGTCACCGCGACGCCCTTGGGGGTGCCGGTGGTTCCGGAGGTGTAGATGACATAGGCCAGGTCGGTGTCGCGGACGATCCGTTCCACCGCGCGCGAAGGTCGGCTCGCGATCTCGCGCTCGGCTGCCGGATCGTCGACGACCAGGCGTGCCCACTCCCCTTCCGGCACCCCCTCACTCACCTCCGCGACGGTCAGCACGACGTGGGCAGCACAGTCGGACAGCATGACCGCGAGCCGCTCTCGCGGGTTGCGTGGGTCGAGTAGCGCACACGCGGCACCGATCTCGGCGAGCGCCCAGATCGTGGTGATCAACGGGATCGACCGCGGCATGACCACCCCGACGGTGTCCCCCGTGTCGACACCGTGCTCGACCAGCCACTGCGCCAGCCGATGTGCTCGGCCATCCAGCTCGGTGAAGCTCACCGTCTCGGTCCCGGACGCAACCGCCACACCGTCGGGGTGTCGGGTCACGCCGTGGCGCAACAGGTCGGTCAATGGTTCAGGAGCCACCCGTTCCGCGCCTCTGGCCGGGACGAGTGCCGCATGCTCGGCGGCCGACAGCAGGTCGATATCGCCGACGCGTCCGTTCGGGTCGGAAGCGACCGCACGCAGGACCCGCTCGACACGGTCGGCGAGCCCGGCGGCGGTCACACGGTCGACGCGAGCCGCCTGATACCGAAGGCGGATGTGCAAGGTGTCGGTCTGGTGGGCCTGCACGGTGATCGGGTAGTGCGCGGCATCGGTGCCGGCCACCCCCGCAACCCGCACTCCGTCGATGTCCGCGTCACCGAGTCCGCTGCTGTCGACCGGGTAGGACTCGAATGCCACCAGGGTGTCGAACAGCTGTCCGCCGCCGAGCGCGGCCATGATGCCGGACAGTTCGACGTGGTGGTGGTCGAGCAGCCGGGTCTTGTTCGCCTGCAACTGTTCCAGCGCCGCCACGATGGTCCGGTCACCGCGCACGAGAACCGGAACGGGCAGCGTGTTGATGAACAGCCCGATCATCGACTCGACGCCCGGCACCTCGGCCGGTCTGCCGGAGACGGTCTCGCCGAACACGATCCGCTCGCGGCCCAGTTGGTTGGCCAGCACCGTCGCCCACGCGAATTGCACAATCGTCGACATCGTGGCGCCCGAGGTGCGGGCGAGCTCGGTGAGAGCGGCGGTGATGTCGTCGTCGAGATCGATGCTCAGATCGGTCGGCACCTCGACAGTGGCCGCGCCGACCGTGTCGGCGATCAAGGTGGGTTCGGTGAAGCCCGCCATCGTGTCGCGCCAGATCTCGACACCGGCGGTGGTGTCGCGCCGGTCCAGCCAGGCCAGGTAGTCGCCGTAGGACGGCGCGGGCGGCAGCAGGGCGGCGTCCGCGCCTGCCGCGTACAGCCCGACCAGGTCGCGCAGCAGCAGCGGCAGTGACCAGCCGTCGAGCAGCAGGTGGTGCGCGGTCAGGATCAGCCGGAATTCGGTGGGTGCGACGGCGACGAGGACGAATCGCACCAGCGGCGGATCGGCCGGGTCGAAAGCCGTTTCGCGTTCGACTGTCAGGATCTGTGGCAGTGCTGTCTCGGGGGCCTCGATGCGGCGCCAGTGCACGGCAGTCTCCGCCGGAATAGCCTGCGCGACAACACCATCAGCTGTTCGGGTGAACGCCGCCCGCAGGTTCGGATGCCGATGCAGCAGGTCCGCCGCGGCTCGCCGCAGCCGCGCCTCGTCGACCGGCCCGGTGAGCGTCATCTCCGACTGCGCCGTGTACACATCGAGGTGGCCCGCGGCGAGCTCGGCGTGGAACAGCAGCCCCGCCTGCAACGGCGCCATCGACCAGACGGCCTCGATCGGTCCGTAGCGTTCGGTGAACACGTCGAGGTCCTGTTGGGTCAGGGCGACCAACGGGGTGTCGGACGGGGACAGTCCCCAATCTTGTTCGCGTGCCGCCGCTTCCGCGATTTGCCCGAGGGCCGCCGTCCACTCGTCGAGGAGTTCGTCGACGTCATCACGATCGAGAATCCTCGCGGCATAACCGATCTGCACGGCGAGGGTCGGCCCGACGGGGGTATCGACGATGCTGATGTCGAGGGTCAGCGCGGCGGACGCGGGCATGTCCGGATCGAACGAGCCCTGGTGGTCGAATTCCTCGTCGGCGGGAATCCAGGCGAGCCCGGACAGTGCCGAGATGTCGACGCCCGCCCGGCCGAGGTTGTTGAAACTGATCTGTGGCGCCGGCAGCGAGGCCAACCGATCGGCGGTCGCCGGGTTCAGGTATCGCAGCATGCCGTAGCCGATTCCCTTGTCGGGCACGGCTCGCAGCTGTTCCTTGACCGCCTTCACCGCGGCACGTGGATCGGTGCCGTCGATGTCGAGGTCCACCGGGTAGGCGCTGGTGAACCAGCCGACGGTGCGCGACAGGTCGGCGCCCGGGGCTAGTTGTTCTTCGCGCCCATGGCTCTCGAGCAGGATGCGCGCACCGGAGTGGTCGACACCGCGCCGGGCACGCCAACGTCCCAGTGCGAGAACGAGGCCCGCCAGCAGAGCATCGTCGGTGGTGGCATGCGCGGCGCGGGGCACCGCGTCCGTCAGGGCGGTGGTCAGCTCGACAGGCAGCGCCAGCGTCAGCCGCTCGACGGTGGCGTGCACGTCGAGCGCCGGGTCGAGAGGTGCGCGTCCGAGCAGCGGTTCAGGTCGCGACCCCATCCGCTGCCACAGCGCCAGCTCGTCGGCACGGCCGCCGGCGGCAGCGGAGACGACCTCGGCCCACCGGCGCATCGATGTGCCGACCTCGGGCAGTTCGACCGCTCGCCCCGCACCCACCTGCTGCCACGCGGAGACGAAGTCGGGGAGCAGGATGCGCCAGGAGACACCGTCGACCACCAGGTGGTGGATCACGATCAGCGCGCGCCCGCGCGACGCCACGCCGGGCTCGGGCAGCAGGCAGACGATCTGCATCATGACGGCATCCACCGGGTTCAGCGCGGCCGAAGCCTCTTCGAGGGCACCCTCCACCAGCGACGTGAAACCCGCAGTGCCAGGGGCATTATCGGCACCGAACGTACGCACCGACACCAACTGCTCGGCATCGATCTCGCCGGGCGTCAACGCTTCGAGGTGCGCCGCACTCAGGCGTGCACGCAGCATGTCGTGCCGATCCAGAACGGCTCGGACGGTGGCGATCACGTCGGCCGGGCGCGCGTCGCCGGGCAGCTCGACCAGCAGCGACTGCGCGAACCGGTCGTCGGCGGGACGGTCGAGGTACCAGGACACGATCGGTGTCCGCGTCACCTCGCCGATGCCACCGCCGGGCAGTTCCTCGAGACCCACCCGTCCGGCGCCCCCGGCCACGGCGGCCAGCCCACGAACGGTCCGGTGCTCGAAGATGTCCCGTGCCGTCACAACCACGCCTGCGGTCTTCAATCGCGACGCCAGTTGGATCGACATGATCGAGTCACCACCGCGCGCGAAGAACGACTCGTCCGCACCCACCGAGGCCACACCGAGCACCTCGGTGAAGATCCCCGCGATGGTCGCCTCCAGCTCGCTCGCCGCGGCGGCCACCGCCGAATCCGGCACCTCGGCACCGGGTTCGGGCAGCGCGCTTCGATTCACCTTGCCCGTCGAGGAGACCGGCATCTCGTCGAGCACCATGAGCACAGCGGGCACCATGTGGCCGGGCAGTGCGCTCGAGATCTGGTCGCGGATCGCGGCCGTGTCGATCGTTCGCCCCTCGGTGGCCACCAGGTAGCCGACCAACGTCGGTTGCCCGGCCTGGCCACGCCTGCTCACCGTGACCGCCGAGGCGACGTTCGGGCAGGCGACCAGCGCCGCGTCGATCTCGCCGAGTTCCACCCGCTGACCACGGATCTTGACCTGGAAGTCGGCGCGGCCCACGTATTCGATGGTGTGCTCGGCGCTCCAGCGCACCAGGTCACCGGTGCGGTACATCCGGGTGCCCGGTGCACCGAACGGATCGGCCACGAACGCGCCCGCGCTCGCCCCCGGCCGATTCAGGTAGCCGCGCGCCAGCGCATTGCCCGCCAGGTACAGCTCACCGACGACGCCGACCGGTACCGGCCGCAACCGGCTGTCGAGCACGACGGCGCGCACCCCGCGGATCGGGGTGCCGATGGTGATCGGATCACCGGGCTGCAACTGGGCGCTGACGCACACCGCGATCGTTGTCTCGGTCGGCCCGTACACATTGTGGAAGCGGCGGCCCGGCGCCCAGGCGGCGACGAGTTCGACGGAGAGCGCTTCGCCGCCGATGGTGAGCATCTGCAACGCGTCGAGACCCTCCGGCCGCAAGGTCGCCAGGACGCTGGGTGTGAGGAACGCGTGCGAAACCCGGTGCGTGCGAATCAGTTCGGTCAGTTCCGCACCGGCGAACACCTCGGCGGGCGAGACGACCAGGGCGGCACCTGCCGCGTAGGCCATCAGCGATTCCATCATCACCGCGTCGAACGCGGGCGCGGCGACCTGCAGGACCCGCGATTCTCGATCCACCTGATAGTGCTGGTGCTTCTCGTGCGCGAACGCCGACAACCCCGCGTATGTGACGACCACGCCCTTCGGCTTGCCCGTCGAGCCGGAGGTATACACCAGGTAGGCGACATCGTCGAGGCGTGCTGCCTGGAAGGTGTGATCCGTTGGCGCGGTAGCCAAGTCGGCGATCACTCGGTCGTCGTCGAGGCACAGCCAGTCGACCGTGTCCGGCAGTGACGAGCGCGCCTCGTGCAGAGTCACGCCGAGCGTGACGCCGGAGTCCTGGGCCATGTGCGCCAGCCGGTCCGCGGGGTAACGCAGATCCATCGGCATGAACGCGGCACCGGTTTTCGCGATCGCCCACAGCACCACGTGATAGGCCACTGACCGCGGAACGGCCAGGGCGACATAGGTTCCCGGTGCCGCACCCGCTCGCGCCAGCAGCACCGCGAGCCGATCGGATCGCCGGTCGAGTTCGCCATAGGTCAGGGTTTCGTCGGTACCGATCAGCGCGGTCGCCCTCGGGTCCGCGGCAGCGTCGGCGAGCAGCGCGGGCAGCGTTTTCGGCACCACGGCGGTCTCGCGCCCGACAGGGAGCAGGTGTGCGGTCTCCTCGGGGCACAGCAAGTCGATGGCCGCGACCACGGTGTCCGGCCGCGTGGTGATCGTTTCGAGAATCCGCAGCAGGCGGTCGGCGAACCGCGCCGCCGTGGCCCCGGTGAACAGGTCGGTGGCGTAGACGATCTCACCGTCGATACCCGCGCCGTCGGCACGTTCGCTCAGCATCACCATGAGGTCGGTCTTGGCCTGTGCAACACCGGGATCGAGCACCTCGATGCCGATATCGTCGAGTTCGAACCGAGTGGGGTCGGCATGCCGGAAGCCCAGCATCACCTGATAGAGCGGTGAATACGCGGTCGACCCCGCCCGGTCCAGTATTTCGACCAGGCGCTCGAACGGTACGTCCGCGTGAGCCAGCGCTTCCAGATCCGCGCCACGCAGGTCGGCCAAGAATTCACGGAACGACAGATGCTCGGCGACGCGGGTGCGCAGGACCACCGTGTTGACGAACATGCCGACCACATCGTCGAGTTCGGGGCGGCCACGACCGCCGACGGGGGTGCCGATCGAGATGTCGTCGCTGTGTGCGGTGCGCGAGAGCAGAATCGTCAGGGCGGCGTGCAGAACCATGAACACCGTGGCACCTTCGCCGTGCGCGAGTGCGACGACGGCATCGCGCAGACCCGGCTCGATCGTGAAGGCGACGCTGCCACCATCCATCGACAGGACCGCGGGACGTGGGCTGTCGGTCGGCAGGGCGAGCAGTTCAGGTGCGTCGGCGAGAATCCGCTGCCAGTAGGCGATCTGACGCCCTGCCAGCGAAGTGGGGTCGTCCTCGGCGCCGAGGAACTCGCGCTGCCAGACCGCGTAGTCGGCGTAGTCGACAGGCAACGGCAGCCACAGCGGCGCCGAGCCGGTACGACGAGACCGGTAGGCGGCGAACACATCTCGGGCCAGCGGCCCCATCGATGCACCGTCAGCGGCGATGTGGTGCACCACCAGGACCAACACGTGGTCGTCGGCGCCCGTGCGGTACAGACGTACGCGGACCGGCGTGTTCGTGGCAACGTCGAAACCCGACTCGACCGCATCGCGCAGCCGCTCTGCCAGCACCGTCGGATCGTCGATATCGGCCAGTTCGATATCGGCGGCGCCGACCATGCTGTCGTGGACGAACTGATGTGGTTGTCCGCCCACTGCGGGATAGGTCGTGCGAAGGGTCTCGTGTCGGGTGACCACATCCACCATCGCGGCGCGCAGCGCCGCCACATCGAGCGGTCCGCTCAGCCTGGCCGCGAAACCGATGTTGTACGCACCGGACTCGGGATGGAGCTGATTGAGGATCCAGATACGCCGCTGGGCGGCTGCCAAGGGAATTTCGGTCCGGTGCCGGCGACGGACCAGCGGCACCGACGCGTGTTCGTCGCGCATCGCGATTCGTTCGGCGAGCTCAGCGACGGTCGGCGCGTCGAAGACATCGCGTACACCGACGCGCACGTGCAGCGCGGCCTCAGCGCGGGCCGCTACCTGAGCTGCCGACAGCGAGTTCACGCCGAGCTCGAACAGGTCGGCAACGACACTGACCTGGTCGGCACCGACGATCTCGGCGACGATCTTCGCCAGTACCGCTTCACGGTCTGTGCGGGCGACGAACTCTGCCAGCATCGTCGCGCGCGTCGCGGCGTTGTCCGCGTCGGTGGCGATGAACCCGTCCGCATCGTCGAAGGTCATGTGCGACAGGGCCGACCTGTTCACCTTGCCGTCGGAGCTGAGCGGCATGGTGTCGAGCACCTGAATTCTTGCCGGCACCAGGTAGGACGGAAGCAGTCGGGTGAGACGTTTGCGGACCTTCGGCTCGGAGAGGGTCGCACCCGGTATCGGCGACACATACGCCGTGATCCGGTCAGCGGAAACGATCGCGACTGCTCCGGAGATCTCCTCGATCGAGCGCAGCGCGGCCTCGATCTGCGCGGGCTCGACCCGTTGGCCGTGGAATATCGCCTGGAAGTCACTGCGGCCCACGTACTCCAGATCCCCGGACCGTGACCAGCGAACGAGATCGCCGGTGCGGTAGAGGCGGTCCCCTGGCTCGCCGAACGGATCGGCGACGAACCGACCGCAGGTGAGGTCCGGCCTGCGGTGGTAGCCGCGAGCGAGTTGGACGCCCGAGACGTACAGGTCGCCGACAACGCCGACCGGTACGGGCCGAAGCCGTGCGTTCAGCACGTACGCAGACATTCCGGTGACCGGGCAACCGATCGGGACCGCTTGCCGTGCCGGAGAATCCGCCGGGCAGCGGTAGGCCGTCACAACTTCTGCCTCGGCGGGGCCGTACCAGTTGACGACCTCGGCCCGGTCGAAGGACTGCCTGGCGCGTACGGCGGTGCGCTGGGCCAGTGCCTCACCTGCCGCGAACACATAGCGGACCGACGGCAGCCGCGTCGTGCCGGTGTGCTCGAGCAGCACCTCGAGCATCGACGGGACGAAGTGCACGGTGCTGACCTGCTCCTCTGCGATGATCTCGGCCAGGTAGGCGGGATCGTGGTGGCCGCCGGGTTCGGCGACGACGATCTGCGCACCGATCTGCAACGGCCAGAACAACTCCCACACCGCGATGTCGAACGTGATCGGGGTCTTGTGCAGCACCACATCCGACGCGTCGTGCGGGAATTCGCGTTGCGCCCAGGCCAACTGGTGGGCGATGGCGGCATGGGTGAGCGCGACGCCCTTCGGTGCGCCGGTCGTGCCGGAGGTGAACAGCACGTACGCCGTGTTGCCGGCGCGCAGCGGTGCGCGACGTTCGTCGTCGCCGACCGGGCCGCCGGGGCGCGCGCTCAGGTCCAGCTCGTCGAGACGGACACGCTCGATGCCGTCGGGCAGGGAGCTCTCGTCACCGGACGTGGTGACGAGCAGCAGTGGCCGGGCGACCGACAGGACGTCTGCCAGCCGGGCGGTGGAGCGGTCCGGATCGAGCGGAACGACGGCGGCACCGGACTTCACGACAGCGTAGACGGCGGTGATCAGGTCGATCGAGCGGTGAATCGCCACGGCCACGGTCGTTTCAGGGCTCGCGCCGAGATCGATGAGGTGGCGGGCGAGGCGGTTGACGGTGTCGTCGAACTCGCGGTAGGTGAGGGCGCGGCCGCCGGGGACTCGGACGGCGACAGCGTCCGGGGTCCGTGCGACCTGCTCGTCGAAGGCGTCGACCAGCGTGCGGCCCGCGCTCACCAGTGGTGCGTCGTGGGGGCGCAGCAGCCGATCGCGGATCGTGTCGTCGGCGAGGTCGATCTCGCCGGCGATGACCCGCTCGTCGGCGGTGACCGCGTCCAGGACGCGCCCGAACTGTTCGGTGAACCGGCGCGCGGTGGCGTCGTCGAACAGGTCGGTGGCGTAGGTCAGGCGCAGATTCATGCCCGCGATCTCGTTGTGCGGACCCCGGTCCTCGGTGATCATGAGCAGCAGATCGCAGATCGCCGCGTCGGCGCCGACATCGATGCCGCCGACCTCGAGCCCCGGTACCTCGAGCTGGGCGGGCGCCATGTTCTGGTAGGCGAGCATCACCTGGAACAGCGGCGAATGTGCCGTCGAGCGCGCCGGATTCAGCACTTCCACCAGCCGTTCGAACGGGACGGCGGCATGATCGAACGCCTCGATGTCGGTGCGCCTGGTCATGTCGATCAGGTCGGCGAACCGCTGGTCGGGGCGGACACGGGTGCGCAGGACCAGCGTGTTGACGAACATACCGACGAGGCGATCGAGGGCTCGGTCGCCGCGGCCCGCGTACGGGACGCCGATGGCGATGTCGTCGCTGCTCGACAACTGCGCGAGCAGGACGGCAAGGGCGGTGTGCACCACCATGAACGGGGTCGCCCCGCTGCGTCGCGCCAAGGCCGCCACGGCTTCGGCCACCCGGGAAGGCACCGCGGTGTGGACGGTCGCGCCGCGGTGGGACCGCTCGAGCGGGCGCGGGCGGTCGGTGGGCAGCGCGAGCACATCCGGGATCCCCGCGAGTTGGGTACGCCAGTACAGCAGGTCGCGGCCCGGCGCGGAGTCGGGTGCCGCGAGCAGCTCGCGCTGCCACAGCGCGTAGTCAGCGAATTGCACGGGTAGCGGCGCCCATTCGGGCGCGGCACCGGCCCGGCGTGCGCGGTAGGCCTCGATGATGTCGGCGGCCAGCGGCGCCACCGAGTAGCCGTCGCAATTGATGTGATGCACCGCAAGCGCCAGTGCGTGCGCGGTTTCGGTGAGCCGGAACAACGCCATGCGCAGCGGGGCGCCCGCCGAGACATCGAAGCCGGTGCCGAAGAACTCTGTCAGCCGTGGGAGCAGTTCATCGGCGGACACCGGGTGCACGGCGAGATCGCAGGACGCGACGACGTCCTCGGCGGTCAGTACGACCTGCGCGGGGGTGCCGTCGTGGGCCGGATAGGTGGTGCGCAAGATCTCGTGCCGTTCGATGACATCGCGGAGCGCGGCCGTCATGGCCTCGATGTCGAGTTCACCGTCGAGGCGGATCGACAGTGGCACCACGTAACTCGCCGACTCCGGGTCCAGTTGGTTGAGCAGCCACATCCGGCTCTGCGCGGGCGAGAGCGGGATACGCTCGGGCCGCGGTTTCGCCACCGGTCCCGCGACATCGCCGACGGCGCGCTGCTGTTCGATCCACCGCGCCAGTTCCGCCACGGTCGGCGCTTCGAAGATGGCGCGCACCGGAATCGTCACGCCGAGGACTTCGCCGACGCGGCTGAGCACGCGGGTCGCCAGCAGCGAATTGCCACCGAGGGTGAAGAAGTTCTCGTCGGCGCCGACCCAGGGAGTTTGCACCAGTTCGCCGATCACGCCGGCGATGGTCTCCTCCGCGATCCCGCTGGGAGCGCGGTAACGGGTTGCGGCGGCGCGGGTGTCGGGGGCCGGGAGGGCGCGGTAGTCGATCTTGCCGTTGGGTGTGAGCGGGATCGTGTCGATCCGAATCACCTGGGCGGGCACCATGTACGCGGGCAGGCGCGACAGCAGGTAGGTCCGCAGCGAGTCGGGGTCGATCGCCTCGTCGCTCACGGCGTAGGCCACCAGGATCTGCCCCTCGGCGACCGTAGACACCCGCACGACCGCGGCATCGATGTGATCGTGGGCGAGGAGCGCGGCTTCGATATCGCCGAGTTCGACGCGCAGGCCGCGAATCTTCACCTGGGAATCACGGCGGCCGACGTACCGAAGTCGACCCGCCGTGTCCCAGCGGACCAGGTCGCCGGTGCGGTAGAGGCGTGCCCCCGGCGTCGAGCCGAACGGATCGGCCACGAACGCGCTCGCCGTCAGGTCCGCGCGGGCATGGTACCCACGGGCGAGCTGGATTCCGCCGAGATACAGCTCGCCCGTCACGCCGGCGGGGACGGGCCGCAACCGTGCGTCGAGCACGTGCGTGACGGCATTCGCCTCGGGCGTACCGATCGACACGACAGGTCCGTCGAGCTCGCCGATCTCGTAGGCGGTGACGCTCACGGCCGCTTCCGTCGGGCCGTACAGGTTGTCGACGCGTGCTGCGCTGAGGTCGCGGAACCGGCGAACGGTCGCGGAGTCCAACGCCTCACCGATGCACAGCACCTGGCGGACGGCGGCGAGATCGTCCGGGGTCGCGATATCGAGAAACGCCGACAGGAGCGAGGGAACGAAGTCGACCACCGTCACGCCGTGACGAGCGATCAGCCGTGCGACGGCGGCGGGGTCGGTGTGATCGTCGCGCCCGGCGACGACCAGCGCGGCACCGGCGGTGGGTGCGGTGAACAACTCCCACACCGACAGGTCGAAGGTTGCGGGCGTGCGCAGCAGCAGCACGTCGTCGGTGCCGATCCCGTAATGGTCGGTGAGCCAACGGAGTTGGTTGACCACCGCCTCGTGGGTGAGTGCCACACCCTTGGGGACACCGGTCGACCCGGAGGTGAAGATGACGTACGCCAGATCCTGCGGGCGCAGCGGCCTGATCCGATCGGCGTCGGTGACCGGCATGGTGCCGGTCGTGGGCGAGGTGAGATCCGACAGACGCCAGACCGGTGCCGGTGCCGTCAGGTCGATGTCGTCGCCGGTCAGCACCGCGTCGGGTCGCGCGGTCGCGAGGACCGTGCGCAGCCGGTCGACGGGGTGATCGGGATCCAGCGGAAGGTAGGCGGCACCTGCCGCGTGGACGGCGTAGAGCGTGGTGAGCAGCTCGACCGAGCGGCGCATGGCCACGGCCACCACGCTTCCCGGCCCGATACCGCGACCGATCAGCCCTCGTGCCAGCGCGTTCACCTCGGCGCCGAACGCGGCGTAGGTGAGCGCGTCCCCGCTCTCCCCATCGATCACCGCAGGGCGTTCGGGCGTCGCCGCGACCTGCTTCGCGAACAGATCCGCGATCGTCGCGCCGTCGGAGGGCACGTCGGGGCCGGACTCGCGTAGCGCCAGTTCGCCGAGTTCACGCGGGCTGAGCAGCGGCAGATCACCCACGGGCACATCGGGATCGGCGACGACACCGCGCAAGATGGCGACGAACCGCTCGAAGATCGGCATGATTGTGGCTTCGTCGAAAAGGTCGGTCGCATACCCGAATTCGACCTGCATGTCACCGGGAGCGCCGTGCGCATCGACCGTGTCGACCAGGGTGAGATGCAGGTCGTACTTGGCGACACCCGGTTCGACGAGGTCGGCCGCCACCGTGAGCCCGCCCAGGCGCAACGTCGGGATATCGATGTTCTGGAAGGAGAAGCCGACCTGGGTCAGTGGCTCGTGTGCGGTGCTGCGCGGCGGATTGAGGACCTCCACCAGCTGTTCGAACGGAATCGCGGCATTGTCGAACGCACCGAGATCGCATTCGCGGGCGCGCTCGAGCACCTCCGTGAACGGGGCCGCGGGATCGACCTGTACCCGCAGCACCAGCGTGTTGACGAACATGCCGATCAGCGGGTCGAGGGCGGGCTCTCCGCGCCCGGCGACCGGCGTACCGACCGCGATGTCGCCGGTGCCCGACAGCCTTGCCAGCAAGATCGCGAACGCCGCATGGGTGACCATGAACAGCGTCGAGTCGTGGCGCCGTGCGAGAGCGATGATGTCGCGGTGCAGGTCGGCGGGAATCGCGGCCGACATGGTCGCCCCGCGGTAGGACTGCTGTGCGGGACGCGGCCGATCGGTCGGCAGGTCCAGCATCTGCGGTAGGTCGGCCAGTGCCGCAAGCCAGTACCGGATCTGGCCCGCGGTCACACTGGTCGGGTCTTCCTGCACGCCGAGGTTTCGCCGCTGCCACAGCGTGTAGTCGGCGTACTGGACCGGCAGGGGCGCAAAGGCAGGCGCTTCGCCCGCCGTTCGCGCCCGGTAGGCCACGGCCAGGTCGGTGGCCAACGGCGCGAGCGAGGATCCGTCGATGGCGATGTGATGCGCGGTGAGCACCACGGTCCATTCCTCGGTGGTGGTGCGCAGCAACGTGATCCGGAACGGGACCTCGGTGCTCACATCGAAGCCGAGGGCGGTCTCACGCGCGATCTGTTCGGCGATCTCGGCCTCGGCGACCTCGCGGCACTGGAGCTGCGGTGCCGATTCCATGGGCAGGATCTGCTGCCATGGACCGCTGTCGCTGTCCGGGTAGCGGGTGCGCAGCGTCTCGTGCCTGGTGATCACGTCGGCCAGTGCCGACCGAAGAGCGTCGACGTCGAGCGGGCCGGAGATCCGCACGACGACAGGCACGTTGTAGACCGCCGCCGAGGTATCGAACTGGTTCAGGAACCACATTCTGGTCTGCGCGGGCGAAAGCGGAATCCGATCCGGACGCTGCTGTGGCACCAGCCGACGATGGACTGATCCCCGATCAGCCTGTCCACCAGCCGCATCCAGCTCGCGGGCGAGCGCGTCGACGGTCGGCGTCTCGAACAGCGCCCGCACCGCGATGTCGGTGCCGAACACATCGGACAGGCGCGCCGCGACCTTGGTCGCGGTGAGTGAGTTGCCGCCCAGATCGAAGAAATTGTCGAGCGCACTCACGTGCGCCGCGCCGAGCACATCGCGGTAGACGCCGGCGACGAGTTGTTCGGTGGGCGTGCGTGGCGCGATGGCCTGGGCGGTCTGCGGGAACACCGGCTCGGGCAACACGGCGCGATCGAGTTTGCCGCTGGCGGTCAGCGGGAATCGGTCGAGCACCATGCACACATCGGGCACCATGTGCGCCGGCAGCCGGTCGCGCGCGGCGGCGCGCACCCGCTCCGCGTCCACGCCCGCGCCGACCAGGTAGCCGACGAGCCGGTCGGCGCCCGCGCTGCCGTGGATCACGACGACGGCGTGGGTCACCGCGGGATCCTGGGCGAGTACGGCTTCGATCTCCCCCAGTTCGGTGCGTTGCCCACGGATCTTCACCTGGTGGTCGGCGCGGCCCAGATATTCGATGGTCTGCTCCGGGGTCCACCGGGCGAGGTCGCCGGTGCGGTACATCCGGGTGCCCGCTCCACGGGGATCGGCGACGAAACTGGCTGCTGTCACCGTGGGCCTGCCGAGGTAGCCGCGCGCCAATTGCACACCGCCGATATACAGTTCGCCCGCCGTACCGACCGGCACCGGCCGCAGCCGGGAGTCGAGGACCTGCGCGGAGATCCCGCGAATGGGCCCGCCGATGGTGATCGGCCCCTGGACGGGGATCGGGTCGCTGATCGCGACCATGATCGTGGTCTCGGTGGGTCCGTAGCCGTTGAACAGCCGACGCCCCGGCGCCCAGGTCGCGCCGAGCTCGGCCGTGAGGGCTTCGCCACCGGAGACCAGCACCCGCAGGCACTCCAGGTGCTCCGGCGACATCGAGGCCAGCACGGTCGGCGTCAGGAAGGCATGGGTAACCCCTTGTGCCCGAATGAGTTCCGCCAGTTCGGTACCCGCGTAGACATCGGGTGGGGACACGATCAGCGCGGCGCCACCGGGGTGGGCGAGCAGAATCTCCAGCATCACCGCGTCGAATCCCGGGCCGGCGGCCTGCAGGACCCGTACGGTGGGCTCGACGTCATAGCGGTCCTGTTGTTCGGCGGCGAAGTTCGCCAGCCCCTGGTTGGTGACCTCGACACCCTTCGGAACGCCGGTCGTTCCGGAGGTGTAGATCACATACGCCACGTCGCCGGGGTGCACGGGCCTGCCACGGTCGGCGTCGGTCACCGGTGCGGACGAGTACCCGGCGGTGATGCTGCGCGAGACCGGGTCCGCGACCACCAGCAACGTCCACGGCCCCTCGGGCGCAGCGCCCTCGACTTCGGCGCTGGTCAAGACCACCCGGGGCGCGCTGTCGGCGAGCATCGAGGCGACCCGATCCCGTGGGTTGCGCGGGTCGATCAGCACCAGGGCGGCACCGGTTTTGGCGACGGCCCATACCGCGACCACGAAATCGACCGAGCGCGGCAGGACCATCGCCACCACCGCACCGGGTCGGGCTCCGTCGTCGAGCAGACGCCGGGCGAACCGGTTCGACAACGCGTCCAGCTCCGCGAAGTTCAGGCACTGTGCCCCGGACACGACAGCCGGACCCTCCGGCGAGATCGCGACACCTCGGGCCAGCAGATCCGACAGCGCCACGCCGGGTACCGCGTCGGCGCCCCGAACCGGATGCAGCACAGCGCGTTCGGCGTCGGACAGCAGTTCCACATCGCCCACCGGCACAGCAGGGTTCGCCACCACCGCGTCCAGGA
Organism: Nocardia sp. NPDC055050; assembly: GCF_053608345.1. Classification (NCBI taxonomy): domain Bacteria; kingdom Bacillati; phylum Actinomycetota; class Actinomycetes; order Mycobacteriales; family Nocardiaceae; genus Nocardia; species Nocardia sp. NPDC055050. The sequence continues at coordinate 5,304 of NZ_JBSGVG010000032.1, read as the reverse complement.
TCCGGCCCAGCCGTGCGGCCATCTGCTCGACGGTGGCGGGGTCGAACAGGTCGCTCGCGTAGTTGAGCCGCACCGCGACGTCGCCGGTGCCCGCGGCGTTCGCGCCCACGGTGACGACGAGGTCGACCTTCGCGGGTTCGGCGCCGGGATCGACAACGTCCACCGTGAGATCGGGCAGGACCAGTCGAGGCAGTTCGGTGTTGTCGAAGGCCAGATACACCTGACACACGGGCGCGTAGGCCGCCGAGCGCCGCGGATCGAGCTCTTCCACGACCCGGTCGAAGGGCTGCTCGCCGTGCGCGAAGGCATCGATGTCGATGTCCTTGACGCGTTCGAGCAGGGCCGTGAACGACTCCTCGCCGCGGATCGGCGTACGCAGCGCCACGGTGTTGACGAACATTCCCACCAGCGGAGCAAGATCCGGCTCGCCCCGTCCGGCCAACGGGGCGCCGATCACGATGTCGCCGGTTCCCGACAGCCGGGCCAGCAGAACGGCGAGTGCGGCGTGGACCACCATGAACGGGGTGACGTCCGCGGCGCGGGCGAGTCGCTCGATCTCGGTGTAGGTCCGGGCGGAGAGCTGCGTGGTAACGGCCTCGCCGCGCATCGAACGGCGAGCGGGCCGGGGCCGGTCGGTCGGCAACTCGAGCACTGCGGGCGCATCGGCCAATTGGGTTGTCCAGTACCGTAACTGGTCAGCGGCGAGCGAATCCGGATCCGCTTCGTCGCCGAGCAGGCGACGGTGCCAGTCGGCGTAATCGGCGTACTGCACCCGAGGTTGCACCTGATCAGGTGCCGTTGCCTGCGACCGTGCCGCGTAGGCGGCGGCGAAGTCGGCTGCCAGCGGCGTCAACGACGTACCGTCACAGCAGATGTGGTGCAGGACGAGCACCAGCACATGCGTGTCGGGGCCGATCGTGAGCAAGTCCGCGCGCAACGGCGGGCGGGCGCAGACATCGAAGCCGGCGACCGTCAGCTCGCGGATCCGGTCGGCAAGCCGGTCTTGCCCGAGTTGTTCCGGGACACAGTCGAAGTCGGCCAGAGCCGCCTCGGCCGACAGAACCTCCTGCATACCGTGACCGTCACGGGCGGGGTAGCGCGTTCGCAGTGCCTCATGGCGATCGAGGACATCGCCCAGCGCTGTGCGCAGTGCGGCGGGATCGAGTCGCCCGGTCAACCGCAGGACCAGCGGAATGTTGTAGGCGGCGGACTCCGGGTCGACGCGGTTGATCAACCACATCCGATGTTGCGCGGGAGCCAGCGGCAACAGGCCGTCGCGCGCGATCGGTGTGAGTGTGGGCCGCACCCGGCGCCGTGCCCGGCCCACGCACGCGGCGAAGCCTGCCACCGTCGGGTTGCCGAACAGATCACGCACCGACAGTGCGCATTCGGTGGCATCGGCGACCCGGGCGACGGCGGCCGCCGCAGTGAGGGAGTTGCCGCCCACCTCGAAGAAATTGTCGAACGCGCCGACCCGGTCCATCTCGAGCACCTCGGCGAAGACGTGCGCGACGGTCTCTTCGGCATCGGTGCGCGGCGCGAGATAGCTCGCGGCGCTCCCGGCTGCCGGTTCGGGCAATGCACGCAGATCGAGTTTGCCGTTCACCGTCAGCGGCAGTTCATCGACGACCAGCACGACGTTGGGGATCATGTAGTCCGGCAGCAACGAACCCGCCTGCGCGACAACGGCCTCGACATCGCAGTCGGCGCCCGCCGGTACGACGTACCCCACCAGACGCGCCGTGTCGGTGCCTGCTCGATGCACCACCACCGCGGCCGCGGCCACCGCCGGGTGGGCCAGCAGCGCGGCACGGACTTCATCGAGTTCGATGCGGAACCCGCGCAGCTGTACCTGCTGATCCGCGCGCCCGCGGTATTCGAGAGCGCCGTGGTGATCGCGGCGGGCCACGTCCCCGCTGCGGTACATCCGCTCCCCCGGCGCACCCCACGGGTCGGCGACGAATCGACCCGAACTCAATGCCGCCTGCCCGAGATAGCCGCGAGCCAATTGTGTTCCCGCTACATAGATTTCACCCCACGCGCCCACCGGCGCCGGTCGCAGCCGCCGATCCAGCACGTAGGCGCGAAGGCCGGGGAGCGCCGCGCCGATCACGCTGGGCGCGCCGGGTACCGCCAGATCGCCGCTCATGTCGGCGTGGGTGACGAACACAGTGGTCTCGGTGATGCCGTAGCTGTTGACGACGACCGGCCCCTCGGGATTGTCCACGTACCAGGGCGCCAACGCCGCCGGATCCAGACCTTCGCCCGACAGCACGACCAGCCGCAGCCCCAGCTCACCCTCGGGTGCACCCGCCGCAAGGTAGCGCCGCTGAGCTGCGGCGAATTGGTAGAACGCCGAAGGAGTTCGGCTGAACACGGTGACGCGTTCACGGGCGACCAGGCGCACCAGTTCATCGGGCGCGCGCGTGGCCGGCGTATCGGCGACCACGACTCGGCCGCCGGTGACCAGCGGGCCGAAAACCTCCCAGATCGAGTAGTCGAAGGCCACCGAGTGCAGCCATGTCCACACGTCGTCGGCCCGAATATCCAGGGCGGCACACGCATTCGTCAAGTAGGTGACGACCGAGCGGTGGCTGATCACCACACCCTTCGGCCGCCCCGTGGAACCGGAGGTGAAAATGACGTAGGCAGCGTCGTCAGGCCGCAGTGGTGCGGTGCGCTCGTCATCGGTGATCGGGTCCGCGGCACCGTCGAGGTCGTCGTCTTGCCCGAGAACCAGAGTCTGGCCCCGACCTACCGGCAGTCCGACCTCTTCGACGATGACAACTGTCGGATCTGCCTGGCCGACAACGTATTCCAGCCGCTCCCGCGGATGGGTGATATCCAGTGGCAGATACGCGGCACCGGATTTCAGCACGGCGAGCATCGCGACGATCAGCTGGGTGCCACGCGGCAGTGCGATGGCGACCAGCGTGCCCGGACCCGCGCCACGGCCGATCAAACGCCGGGCGAGCCGGGTGGAACGCTCGTCGAGGTCCCGATACGTGATCGTCTTGTCCCCGGCGGTGACCGCGTCCGCGAGCGGGGCCGAGCGGGCCTGTCGCGACAGCGAATCCACCAGCGTCTCGACCGGGGCGACACCTTCGGCACCAGCCGACTCGCCGATGATCGAGAGCTCTTGCGCGGCGGACACCAGCGGCAGTTCCACCACCCGCTCGCCGGAGTCGGCCTCGATGAATCGGTGCAGGAAATCGATGAATCGGTCGGCGTGCGCGTCGATATCGCGCTGACTGTAGAGGTTGTCGTTGCCGTGCAGCTCGATCAGCAGCGGCGTGTCCGGCCCGGTCCGGTAGAGGTTGATCTGCAGATCCTCGAGGGCGCCCGAGGTGAGCGCGTGATAGCGCCCGACGGCGTCGCCGAGACGGATCTCGGAGTCGAAGAACAAGATGTTGACCACGGGGCCGAAGGTGTTGGCGGAGTTGTCGATCGAGGCGGATTCGCGACGCAGATCCTCGAAGCGGTAGCGCTGATGACGCAGCGCGGAGACCAGCTCGCTGATCGACGCCTTGACCAGTTGCTCCACGGTGGTCGCGTCATCGATCGCGAAGCGGATCGGCACCATATTGGCCAGCATCGCCGCGGCGTTGCGGAGCTTCACGGTGACCCTGGCGCTCATCGGGACCGAGAGCACCACCTCGTCGGCACCGGTCATCCGCGTGAAGAAGGCCGCGAACGCCGCGACGACGACCTGCGCGGCCGACGCATCGAGTTCGGCCGAACGACGATCGAGCAGCGCGCACAGCTGCGCCGGAAGTTCGCGCGCCGCAACTTCGTCCACGGTTCCCGCGCGCGCCGACCGACCGGACAGACCGGCGGGCGCGGGCAGATCGGCGACCTTGTCCAGCCAGTACTGTCGATCGGCCTCGAACCTCGTGCCCTCCCGATAAGCCTGTTCGTCGGCGGCGATTTCGCGCAGGTGCGCGGCCACCAGTCGAGCGGGCGGCCTACCTTCCGACAGCGCGTTGTAGTGCTCGGCGACCCGGCACAGCACGCTGAACGCGCCGTAGCCGTCGATCACGAGATGGTGGGCGCGCGCGTACCACAGGTGCAGGTCATCGCTGATTCTGATCAGCCGTGTGACCGCGAGTTGATCTCGGGTGATGTCGACCTGCCGGGTGTAGTCGCGGCGCATCCATTCCAGCGCCGCGGCCATCGGATCGCTGTGCGTGCCGAAGTCGAGCACGAGTTCGTTGAACGTGATGTCGCGGTCGACGACCTGGTAGGGACGCCCTTCCACCTCGACCACCCGCACCATGAGCGACTCGGTCTCTTCGGCCGCCTCGTGCACCGCCGTATTGAACAGGGCGACGTCGATCCGCCCCGCTATCTCGACGTACTGCGCGATGTTCGTCGCCGGTCCACTATGCGCGCCGTCCGCGTACCACATGCCATATTGCGCAGAGGAAAGCGGAATAAGATCCTGATTACCGGCACAGCTCTCGACAGACTCCATGATTACCCGACCCCTCGCATGGCTATCGACCTAACACGGACCCCGAGTATGGACATCCGTGCGCTTTCCTACCCCACGTAACAACGTGTACCACAACCGCCGAATGCGGGGTCCGTTCACTGCCGAGCAGCCATACGTATTCCCCTTGCTGTTCTCAGGACCGATACGGATCCGTTAGACACCGATCCGACATCCCGCGAGGTGCGGTACCCATCCGGTTACTACCCGAAACATCTCCCCGAGATTAGCCTGACAGCTAACAACCGGCATACGATTTACGGGGAACACACTAGTAACAATTCAATTCAGATCGATCACGAATCCGGACATTCCACGCGAAACCAATATTCCGAGAGCACTGCAGGTCCAGGCGCTAGGTTCGCAGACATAGCGCTGCCGCTCGCGATGCGGACCGATCGCCACCTGTGCGATCTCCGGTCTCGATACTGCACATCCCCAGCGTGTACGGCAAATTTTGCAAACAATTCAGCCGAACTGATCGACTGACCGAATCTGTCGATTACTGCCGCGTCGACATTCGACACTCCCCCGGAATGCCGAGAGCGAAACCAGAGCCCGGATTTGTTGGGGACATCCCGATTGTGCGCGTGTCGCGCGGCGGATATACCAATTCGGTTGCCACCAACATTTGGGGCTTGACTCAATAGTGAGACCATTTGACGGCGCGAGACATACTGGACATTCCCTGAATAGCTGAAAACAAGGCAATTGGTTTGTGACGCGCCGCCAGTACGGCCGATGAGAATTCACTTTCGGCAACCATGCCGCGACTGCAACGTCACCTGGCCCCGCACAGACGACAACGGGCC
>NZ_JBSGVG010000031.1:0-87243 GCF_053608345.1 Nocardia sp. NPDC055050 | reverse complement strand
CGCCCGGATCCACCTCTTACCCGACGGCGGCCGGGGCGAACGTCGAGCGTTCGAAGCGGCCCGCGGGGGCGAACTCCGCCAGCAATTCGGCCGCGTCCGTGCCGGTGACCTCGGTGATGTAGGCGGCGGCGTCGGCGGGGGAGTCGATCGGCAGGAACGGCTGCGGACGGTGCAGCAGGCCGACCAATGCCGAAGCGAACTTCGGGTTCACGGCGGCCGTGGCGAAGAACTGGCCGCCGATGTCGCCGAATTCGGGGTCGCTGAGGAACAGGCGGGTCACCTTGGCGGCGGCGTCGCTGCGGGCAGCGAGGAACGTGGCGTACTGGTCGGTGATCCACTGTTCGTCGAACGGTCCGTCGTGTACGGCGGCGGCCGCGACCAGGCGCTGCGCCTGGATCAGCCCGCTCTGCGCGCCTTGGCCCGCGACGGGGTCGTAGGCGACCGCGGTGTCACCGAGGGCGGCGACCGGATGGCCGCCCGCGGTGTGTCCCACCCCGGCCCGCACGACCGGCCGGACCGCGCCCTTGAGCCAGGAGTGCGGGTCCTCGGCAATCACCTGGGTGGCCTGCACTTCCGGCAGGTCCCAGTCGATGTAGTCGCGGTAGAGATCCTTCACGATCTGCAACGCCGATTCGGCGGAATCGGCTGCGGCGAAACGGGTTTCCCAGTCGCTGCCGGGTCGGGCCCAGCCCAGGAACGCCCAGCTCGGACCCGCGTCCTTGTGCAGGTACGGACCCCACCACGCCTCGCCCTGTTCGGCGAGAATGGAGAACAGGCTGTGCGCCCCGCCTGCCGGGCTGCGGTGCGCGAAGACGCCAGGGTCGAAGTCCAGGCCGGTCACGGTGACCGTGAGCAGCGAGCGCTGCGGCTTGTCGTAGACAGTGCGTTCCTCGTCGATCGGGAACAGGTCGGCCAGCCCGCCGCGGCCGGTGGCGACCAGGGTGAGGTCGTTGGCGGCGGCGATGGCGTCGAGGGATTCGGGGGTGACCGGTTCGACGACGAAATCGCCGCCGCGTTCGAGGAAGGCCGTGAGGCGCTCATCGGCCTTGAGCCGGGTGTCGACGGCGACGCCGACATAACCGTCGAAGGTGCCGTCGAAGGCGATCAGTTCGGCGTTCTCGGGTCCGGCGATCCGCACGCTGAGCCCGGTGTGGCGGGGCGCGCGCCCGGTGTAGCTGTCGAGCCCGAGCGCCGCCTCGGCCTGCTGGGTCTCGCCGAATTCGAGGGCGGTGCCGGTGGCGGGGACGTCGTCACGGAGTGAGCGTTGATCTCGGTCGCTGTAGAGGGTCACGGTGAAACCGGCGTCGAGAAGACCTAGCGCCGCAGTGACGCCGGTTTGGCCGGCGCCGATTACCGCGGCCGAACGAGGGGAACGGGAAACGGGTGTCTGCGATGTCATACCGGAATGGTGCGCTCACCTTCGCCCGATGATGAGTGTTGCGATCAGCGGGAATCGATCCGAATACCTTGCACCCCAGCGGATATAGCTATGGGGCACGCCGATCGGCGCCAGGCCGAGTACGTCCTGGCGCCGATCGGCGATACACGCCACGCTACGGACGGGCGAGTGCCTCCACCGGTTCGGGACGCGACTGCTCGGGTGGCAACACGGTAGACCGCGGACCGCCGACGCGATACCCGGCGCCGCGATGCTCGGGCGGGAGCCGATCACCGGCACCGAACAGGGCATTGCGCAATGTGCCCGGCTCGTAGTCGGTCCGGTAGACGCCGCGCTCGGTCAAGACCGGAACAACGTGGCGCACAACGTCTTCGAATGTCCCCGGCGTGATCGCGTAGGCGAGGTTGAATCCGTCCAGGTCGGTGTCGGCGACCCACTCCTGCAACAGGTCGGCGACTGTTTCGCCGGAGCCGGTGAACACCGGGCCCATGCCGCCGATGCCCGCCCAGCGGCCGATATCGCGCACCGTCCATTCGCGGCCGTCGTCGTCGAATTCCTGGAACGCCGCGACCGCGGACTGGATGGCGTTGCTCTGCACCTCGCCGATCGGGTCGTCGAGGTCGTACTGCGACAGGTCGATTCCCATCCAGCCGGACATGAACACCAGTCCGCCTTCGATGCTCGCGTAGGACAGGTACTCCTCGCGCTTTGCCTGTGCGGCGGTGTCGGTCTCGTCGGTGATGATGGTGGCCAGCGCGTAGATCCTGGCCGCGTACCGGTCACGGCCTGCGGCCTCGAGCGCGTCCCGGACGCGCGAAACTGTCTGCGCCAGGATTCTTTTCGAGGGTCCGGCGATGAAGATCGCCTCGGCGTTCTCGGCCGCGAACCGCACACCGCGCGGGGAGGTGCCCGCCTGATAGATCACCGGCGTCCGCTGCGGCGACGGTTCGGAGACATGGATCCCAGGCACGGTGTAATGCTTGCCGTGGTGGCCGATGTGGTGCACCTTCGACGGATCGGTGTAGATGCCGCGTTCGGCATCGCGCACCACCGCGTCGTCCTCCCACGAACCCTCCCAGAGCTTGTAGAGCACCTCGAGGTATTCGTCGGCCTGGTTGTACCGTTCGTCGTGGTCGAGTTGATCCTCGGCGCCGAAATTTCTTGCCGCGGAGGGCAGATAGCCGGTCACCACGTTCCAGCCGAGCCGCCCGTTCGTGAGGTGGTCGAGGGTGGACAGGCGGCGCGCGAACGGAAACGGGTGTTCGAAGCCGGTGCCGGTCGTGATCCCGAAACCGAGGTGCTCGGTCACCGCCGCCATCGCCGACACCAGCAGCAGCGGATCGGCGACCGGCGTCTGCGCGCCCTGGCGCAGCGCGGCGATGTCGTTGCCGCCGTACACGTCGTAGGTGCCGAGGACGTCGGCGATGAAGATCCCGTCGAACCGTCCGCGTTCGAGCAGTGTCGCCAGCTCGGTCCAGTAGCCGATATCGGTGTAGCGGTGCGACTGGTCCTCGGGATGACGCCACAGCCCCGGGGATTGGTGGGCGACGCAGTTCATGTCGAAGGCGTTGAACCGGATCGGCCTGCTCATCGCGATGCCGCCACGGTGCTCGCATCCTCGGGCTCCGGACTCGCGGAAGCTGTTGTGCCGGTTTTCCGTTCGCCCGCGCTCCAGCCGAACGGCAGGTCGGTGCCGTTGAGCAGGTAGTCGCCGACCGCGCGAGCTTTGAAGAGGGCGGGATTGTGCACCGAGATGGTGCGGGCGTTGCGCCAATGGCGATCCAGGCGCAGCTGTTCGGACACGATCGAGGCTCCGCCGAGCTCGAACAATTGGGTCGTGGCGCCGAGCACGATGTCGATCACCCCGAGTTGTGCTTGCGCGGCGGCCAATTCGGCGGCCACGAGATCCTTCTCGTCCGTCGCCCCGGCATCGAGCACCCGGTCGAGCACATCGGCCACCGCGAGTACCGCCGCACGCGCGGTGAACGCCGCCGCCGACAGCTTGCCGATCACCTGCTGGACGAGGGGGTCCTCGCGCGGCAGATCGGCGGGGGCATGGGTGTAGGTGCGGGTGCGCGCGCTCACCCATTCCCTGGCGTCGCGTTCGGCGCGGGCGGCGATCCCCGCGAGCACCGCCAGCTGCACCAGTTGCAGGTAGGCGGTGCCGTAGGTGGGCCCCGCGACACCGTAGCCGGGTCCGAGGATGCGGTCCTCGGCCACCACGACATCGGTGAACTCGGTGGTGCCGCTCGCAGTGAGCCGCTGCCCGAAACCGTCCCAGTCATCGTGTTGCACAACACCTTCGGCGTCCGCGTCGACCAGCACGCCGAGCCGCTCGCCGTCACTGTCGGCCGCGACGAGGATGTGATCGGCGAACAGCGATCCGGTGCTGTAGTACTTCACGCCGTTGAGCAGCACTCGGTCACCGTCGCGGGTCAGCCGGGTGCGATACCGGTCGACCGCGCCGACCCCCGGTTCGGTGATCGCATTGCCGACCAGGGTCCCCGCCGCGACCGCCCGCAACCACCGCTCCTGCTCCGGGCCCGCCTCGGCCAGGCGCTGATCCTCGACGAACGACCAGTGCACCCGCAGTGCCTGCGGCAGATTCGACTCGGCCGCCGCCAGGTCGATGAGCAACCGGAACAGCTGTCGCACACTCACGCCGTACCCGCCGAACTCGACCGGCACCCGCAACGCCCCGAACCTGGCCTCCTTCAACCAGCCCACCTCGTCGAACGGCAGCCGCCGATCGACCTCCCGTTCCACCGCGCCCGCGGCGATCCGGTCGAAGATCGGGGCGAAGATGGCGTCCAGCTCGGAATCGGTGGTCGATGGCGCGGCGGTGGAAGTCATGCTTCCACGATCGCGCAGGGAGATGCCGGATTCACGGGTTGCGCGCAGCGCGATCACAACGGAGTGGACTCCGATCTATCATTGGCGACGAAGTGTCTGCGCGGAGGAAGTGAGTGGCGAGCATGTCGGTACCTGACGACGACCCGAGCGCGATCTTTCGCCGGTACCTGAGTTCGGTGGTGCTGCACGCCCAGGCAGGTGCGAAGGCAGTCGATCTGCACGCGACCGACCTGTACGCGCTGAACATCCTCGCGCTGAGCGGCGCGATGACGCCGGGTGAGCTCGGCACTCGAACCGGCCTCACCACCGGTCCGACCACCCGTCTGGTCGACCGCCTCGAACAGGCGGGGTACGTGCGTCGCGGCGCCGACCCCGGCGACCGGCGCAAGGTCATCGTCGAGCCGATCGACCAGCCCGCCGAGCTCGACAAGGTGCTCGCCCCGGCGCGGCGCCGGATCGGCGAGATCATCGCGAGTTACACCCCCGAGCAGCGCGAAGTGCTCTTCGACTACTTCGCTCGGGCGGCAGTGGCCTACCAGGAGTCCGTCGCCGACCTTCGCGACTGAGGCTCACGGCTCGTTCATCGCCCTCGGCACCGCGCCTACCAGCGTGCCCACCGCTGATCGGCGGTGGGCACGCGGTCAGTGTCCGCGGGCGATCCAGTCCGCGAGCGCGGGCCGCTCCGTGCCGATGGTGGTGGTGTCGCCGTGACCGGTGTGGACCGTGGTCTCCTCGGGGAGCGTGAGCAATCGATCTCGGATCGAGTCGATGATCGTGTCGAAATCGGAGAACGAGCGGCCGGTGGCGCCCGGGCCTCCCGCGAACAGGGTGTCACCGGTGAACAGGGCCGCGAGGTCGGGCAGGTGCAGCGAGACCGAGCCGGGGGAGTGGCCGGGGGTGTGCAGGATGTCGATATCGGTGCCCGCCACCGTGATCCGGGTGGTATCCGCCAGCGAGTGGTAGTCGGCCCTCGGGTGGGTCATGCGCCAGAGGGGCTCGTCGCCGGGATGCAGCAGGACGGGGGCATCGAGGCGCTGCGCGAGTTCTGGCGCGACGGTGACGTGGTCGTTGTGGCCGTGTGTGCACAGGATCGCGGTGACGTGCCGGTCGCCGACCGCGGCGGCGATGGCATCGGCGTCGTGGGCGGCGTCGATGACGAGCACCTCGGTGTCGTCACCGATGAGCCACACATTGTTGTCGACATCCCAGGTGCCGCCGTCGAGCGCGAAAGTGCCCGAGGTGACGACTCTTTCGATGCGAGTCACCACACCACCACCGAACGCAGCACCCGGCCCTGCGCCATCGCGGCGAACGCCTGCTCGACCCCGTCGATGCCGATCCGCTCGGTGACGAACCGGTCCAGCGGCAGTCGGCCCTGCCGGTAGAGGTCGATGAGCATCGGGAAGTCGCGCTCGGGCAGGCAGTCGCCGTACCAGGAGGATTTCAGCGCACCGCCGTGCGAGAAGAAGTCGATCAGCGGCATCTCCAATGTCATGTCGGGTGTCGGGACGCCGACGAGAACGACCGTGCCCGCCAGGTCGCGCCCGTAGAACGCCTGCTGCCAGGTCTCCGGGCGGCCGACCGCGTCGATCACCACATCGGCACCGAAACCACCGGTGAGTTCCTTGATCCGCTCGACCACGTCCTCGCTGGTCGCGTCGATGGTGTGGGTGGCGCCGAAGTCCTTGGCCCAGTCCAGTTTTTGCTGATCACGATCGATCGCGATGATCGTGCCCGCACCGGCGAGGCGCGCACCGGCGATGGCGGCGTCACCGACGCCCCCGCAGCCGATCACCGCGACGCTGTCACCGCGCGAGACGTTGCCGGTGTTCACGGCGGCGCCGATCCCGGCCATCACGCCACAGCCGAGCAGGCCGGCGACGGCGGGATCGGTCTTGGAATCGACCTTGGTGCACTGCTTTTCGTGCACGAGGGTCTTGTCGGCGAAAGCGCCGACGCCTAGGGCCGGGGTGAGCGGGGTGCCGTCGGTGAGCGTCATCGGGACGCTGGCGTTGTGGGTGTCGAAGCAGTACCAGGGGCGCCCGCGCCGACACGCTCGGCATTCGCCACACACCGCGCGCCAGTTGAGGACGACGAAATCGCCCGCGGCCACATGGGTCACCGCCGCGCCGACGGACTCGACCACACCGGCGGCTTCGTGCCCGAGCAGGAACGGGAACTCGTCGTTGATCCCGCCGTCGCGATAGTGCAGGTCGGTGTGGCACACCCCGCAGGCCTGGACGCGGACGACGACATCGTGCGGTCCCGGGTCGGGAATCACGATGTCGACGGTTTCGACCGGCGCATCCTTCGCGCGGGCGATGACTCCGCGGACGGTGTCTGGCATGCGGACCTCCTCATGGTTGGCGTGGGTCTACGTCAACGCTAGCGGGGCCGCCCGCCCGGTCAATGCGGGATGGGTGGGATCTCACCTGTCGGACTGCCGAGTTCTTCTCGCACATGGTGTTCGACGAGCAACGGAACATAGTTGCGGATGTGCACCTTCCCGAACGCGTCGTAGACGTTGTGCACGATGTCGGCGAGCTCAGCGGGTGCGATGGTCGGGTACCGGATGATCAACCGCTCGATGACCTCGTCGAGTTGGCGGTTCTCGTGAGTAGTCATATTCCGGGGGTACCCGGCGACACCGTCGATCAACGGGGCGGTGCCTACTTTTCGTCGAAACCAGAGATGCCCCAGTTCCCCGGATCGCGTCTTGGCGGCTGCGCATAGACGGTGTCGATGGTGGCGATCGGCGCTGCGTCCTGGACGCGGGGGGCCGGGGTGGGCACGGTGGAGCATGACCTGACCAGAGGAGATACCTATGAATCCGGCTCGCCCCGCAGTTCGTGGCCCCCGCGCGGCCGTGCTCGCGCTCGCGGTGCTCGCGGTGGGCGTCGGCGCCTGCTCCGCCGACCCGGGCACCCCGGAATCCGCCGCCGCCTCGGCGACGCCCGAGATATCGGCCACGACTTCCGCTGCCACCCCGCAGACCAGGCAGCTCGACCACGCCCTGGACGCCGACCTCTACGACGCGGCCCTCGCCGACGATGCCGCCCGGGTCCGCGACCTGATCGCCCGCGGCGCCGATATGGAGACGCGTGGCGACAACGGGCGCACACCACTGGTCGCCGCCACCAAGAACACGGCGACCGCGGCCGCATCGGCCTTGATCGAGGCGGGCGCCGACGTGAACGCCGCGGACGACCTCCAGGACTCCGCCTACCTGTACGCCGGAGCCGAGGGCCTCGACGAGATCCTCGCGGCGACCCTGCGCCACGGCGCGGACCTGCGCAGTGTGAACCGTTACGGCGGTACGGCACTCATCCCGGCGAGCGAGCACGCGCATGTGAGCACCGTGCGGATGCTGATCGCCGCGGGAGTCGACGTCAACCATGTGAACAAGCCGCGGTGGACGGCACTGCAGGAGGCGGTCGTCTACGGCGACGGCTCGCAGCGCTACCAGGAAACCGTCACCGCGCTGCTCGCCGCGGGCGCCGACCCGCAGATCCGCGACGCCGAAGGCCGCACCGCGCTACAGAACGCCGAACGCCTCCACCAGGACGCGATCGTCGCACTGCTGCGCTGAGCGGGCGCGCCGATGCGCTCACCGCGTCTGTTCGCGGACCGATTCGGCGAAAGCTGTCGCGGCGGCGCTGCGGTGCCCCTCGGCCGCGGACAGTAGCGTGACGGTTCGCCGGGACATGCTGGGTCGCAGTGGAATCCGGGCGAGTGGGGGATGAGTGTCGGTGACCGACTCGGGCAGGATCGTCATCAGGTCCGAGGTGGATACCACCTCCAGCAGTGCCTGAATCGAATTGACCTCCACCGCGATTCGTGGCGAAACGCCGTGGTCGTGGAGGTAGCTGTCGATGTGGTGGCGGGTCGCGAACGTCGAATTGAGCAGAGCGAGATCGCGGCCGACCAGATCGTCGGGTGTCACGGCCTCTGGTAGCGCGGGGCGCGCGGCGATGCCGACTACGGCGGCCAGGGTCTCCTCGTACAGCGCGTCGGCCGTGATGCCGGGCAGCCGCGGTGGAGCGAACGCGATGCCGAGGTCGAGGCGGTCGTCGAGCAGCTCGGACTCCATGGCGTCCTGGGACAACTCGCCGAACTCGACGGTGACCCCCGGATACCGGGCCCGGAACGCCGCGATCAGCGGGCCGACCAGATAGGGCGTGAAGGTGGGAGTGGTGGCGAAGCGGAGCAGGCCGCGACTGAGATCGGTGACGTCGTGCACGGCCCGCTGCGCCGCGGCGACCTCGTCGACAGCTCGGCGGGCATGCGCCAGATAGGCCGCCCCCGCGTCGGTGAGCCGCACGCTGCGCCCGGTCCGGTCGAGCAACACCGCCCCGACGGCGCGCTCGAGCTGCTTGATCTGGTGCGACAGCGTCGGCTGCGAGAGGTGTAGCTGCTCCGCGGCCCGGGTGAAGTTCCCGTGCTCGGCGACAGCGGCCAGATAGCGCAGGTGCCGCAGTTCCGGCGTCACCGTCGGTCGCCGTCCGGTCCGATCCGCGCCAGCACCGCGTTGACCACCAGGCACGCGCTGTCCACCACATCGGCCATCGGCTGGCGGTAGGCGTCGAGCACCCACTTCTGGGCGATGATCACGATGGCGCCGACCAGGCCGAACAGCACCGTGCGCACGCTGACGGCAGGGTGGGTTTCCAGGTCGACATGCGGGGTGATCAGGGCCATACAGATATCGACCAACGCGTCGAGAACGTCGTGATAGGCCCGGTCGACCGCGGGGCTCACGCCGAGGATCTCGAAGAAAGCGATCCGGGGAACCCGGGGGTCGTCGAGGATGAGCTGGAAGTACGCGGTCAGGCCGACGCGCACCTGAGCGTCGACGGCCTCGGCCTCGCGCAGGCCGGTATGGATCGCCTCGATCATCCGGGCGGCCGTCTCGCGGTACACCTCGAGCAGCAGATCCTCACTGTCGGTGAAGGACTCGTAGAAGTAGCGTTTGCCGACCCCGGCCGCCGCGCAGATCGTGGTGACTGTGGTGTTGCGGTAGCCGTCGATGCCGAAGGCGTCCGTGGCCGCCTCGAGTAACCGGGTGCGGCGGTCCTGCTGACGTTGCCCAGGGGCGGCCCCGCGGTACCGGCGGCCGTCATCGAGTTCGGACGCTGTCACAACGCCAATTCTGTCAGGTGACCGCGGTGGGACGCGCGCGGGCGCTGATCGTGGATTGCCCAGAACATGTTCTTGCGATCGGACGTGACCCACGCTACGTTACTTCCCGGTACGGGAACGTCGGAGTTCCCGATGGTGGAGGGCTGAACCGAAGCATGATCACACATCGTGGGCGGCTGGCTGCGCTGGTCGCATCCGTCGTCGTAATGGCAGGCGCCGTCGCATCCGCACCGGTCGGACAAGCATCGCCGAATGCCGAGGGTCTCGACGCGCAGTTCGTCGCCACCCATAACGGGCCGCAGCAGTACCCCAACGTCTTCATCGAGTGGGATGTGCCGATCACCATGAGTGACGGCACCGTATTGAAAGCGAACGTCTATCACCCGGCCGGTGCGGACGGTCAGCCCGTCGCCGAGCCGACGCCCACGATCGTCAATATGACGCCCTACACCAAGCTGGTCACCAACGTCGCCGACTCGGCGCTCGCGGTTCCCGGCCTGTCGGACCTGCTGATGCCGGTGCTGCAGAACCTGGACTTCTCGCCGTTCGGTTTCAGCAGCCTCAGCGACATGATGAACGCGCTGCCCGGCGGCGCGGCCCGCACCTTCGGCGTCGACCGGAATCTGATCCGCGGCGGGTACACCCAGGTGGTCGTCGACGTGCGCGGCACCGGCTTCTCCCAGGGCACCTGGCAGGTCTTCGGGGAACGCGAGCAGCTCGACGGTGTGGAAATCGTCGACTGGGCCGCGAAACAGGGCTGGTCCGACGGCAAGATCGGGATGAGCGGCATCTCCTACTCGGCGATCAACCAGCTGCAGACCGCGCAGCGGCACCCCGAGGCGCTCAAGGCGATCTTCCCGATCGTGCCCGGTAGCGACCTGATCCGCGACGTCGCCGCCCCCGGTGGCGCGCTCGGGATCGGGTTCATCCCGGCCTGGCTGCTCGCCGTCGACGGCGCGAAGCTGCTGCCCGACCTGATGTCGATGCTGAACGGCAAATTCGACTGGGTCTGGCTGCGCGACCGGGTGACCGACCCGTTCACCTTCTTCAACGTGCTCATCGCCGCGCTGACCACTCCGAACGTGGAGCAGATCCCGCCGGAGATGGCGTCGATCCTCGACGACGAGAGCGCGCTGCGGACGGCCTGGGTGGGTTCGCCCGATCAGGTGCGGGTGCCGACCTTCCTCTACGGCGGCTGGCACGACATCTTCACCTACTCCACCCCGCGCATCTACAACGCGGTGAACGTGCCCGCCGAGCAGAAGAAGCTCGTCATGGACGACGTCTACCACGTGACGGTGACCTCGGGACTCGGCCAGCCGGGTGCGCCCGCGCCGGCGGATTCGTTGCAGCGCGCGTGGTTCGACAAGTGGCTCAAGGGAATCGACAACGGTATCGACCGCTACGACCCGGTCACGTTGTGGCAGCAGGGCAGTGGGCAGTGGACCGCCGACGTCGCCTTCCCGCGGCCGGGCATGCAGTACCGGCGGATGTATCTCGACGCCGCCGCCTCCGGCACCGCGCCGGGCGCCCGCCACGACGGCAGCCTGCGCACTGCTCCCGGTGCCGCGCAACGCGTTTCGGTGGATCCGAGCCTGACGACCATCTGCTCGCGTGATGCCGCGCAGGGCACGGCCGGCCTGGTCCCGCTGCCCGATATCTGTGCCAAGGACGCCCGGATCAGCGAGGGCGCCGCGCTCACCTTCACCACGGCTCCGGTGGCCGCGCCGACGCGGATCTCCGGTCCGATCGCCGCCCACCTGAACACCGTGCTCGACGCCACCGACGGCTACTGGACGGTGACGGTGAACGATGTCGCGCCCGACGGCACGTCGACGGTCTGGTCCCAGGGGCAGCTGATGGCATCCCTGCGCACGATCGACGAGGGCAAGGCGACCCGCTCGCCGAACGGCGACTACACCGACCCGTATCCGTACCTCACCCTGGATACCCGTCAGCCGATCGTGCCCGGCGAGCCGACGACGATCGAGATCGGCGTCCGCGCCACCGACGGTGTCCTGCTGCCGGGTCACCGCCTGCGCGTCGACGTGTTCGCCGGCAACTTCCCCAGCGGAATCCCGCTGCGGCCGTTGCTGAACGAAAGCGGCCTGCGCACCCAGCACCTCGAGCTCGACCCGTCCCGCCCGAGCTGGATCAACGTCCCCCTGGACACCGATCCCGGCTGGTGAGCACTGGTTCACCCCGCCTGCGATCTCGCGCCGATCATCGATCGCGCGACATCGGGGGCGGGGTTCGCCGTCTTGTCGAGACCGGGTTCGGCCTGGTCCTGTCCCCATCGGCTCGCTGATCAGCCCGCGGTCGCGTGCACATCGGGTACTCGAGTCGCGTCCGCGCCCGCGGCCGCCGCGAGGTGGGCGAAGGTGACCGCGTCGCGGACCGCCGCACCACCGTGATCGTTGTTGAAATAGACGTAGCTGTCGGCGTCGGGGGACCAGGCGTCGAGTAGTCGATGCGCCCAGCCGCGCAATGCCTGCTTGCCGTAGGACGGGCGGGGAGCGGCGCGGCCCGCGTGCAGGCGTAGATAGGCCCAGTCGGTGGTGCGCCACAGCGGCGTGATCGGGTGCGAATCACGGTCCGCCCAGGTCAATGCCGCGCCACGGGATCGCAGGACGTCACCGATCTCGTCTGTCCACCACGAATCGTGGCGCGGTTCCACCGCCACCCGCACCGTGTCGGGGAAGCAGCGCAGACAGTTGTCGAGCAGATCGGGGTCCGCGCGCAGGGTCGGCGGCAGCTGGAGCAGGATCGGTCCGAGCCGATCACCCAGTCCCTCGGTCCGGTCGAGCAGGCGCTGCACAGGTTCGGCGGGGTCGCGCAATCGCTTGATATGGGTCAGGTAGCGACTCGCCTTCACCGCCATCACGAAGCCCGCGGGCGTGCGCTCCCGCCAACCGGCGAAGTTCTCCCTGCTCGGCAATCGATAGAACGCGTTGTTCGACTCCACCGTCGCGAACGCCCGCGCATAGTGCTCGAGCCACTGCCGGACGGGCAGCCCCGGCGGGTACAGCACACCCCGCCAGTCGCGGTACTGCCAGCCGGAAGTGCCGACGTACATGGGCATTTCGGCCTCCCTCCGCAGCGCCTGCCGTCAGATCTCCGAGCGGAGCAGGGGCGCGAGTTCGCTGCTGTAGAAGTCGAGGAACGCGTCCATGTCGGGTCCCGCGTTCATCAGCACCACACGGTCGAAACCCGCGTCGGTGGCCTTGCGCACCGCCTCGACGTAGCGCTTCGGATCATTGCCGCAGACAAAGGATTCGAGCATGTCGTCCACTCGCACGGTGCTCGACGCGGCGGCGAAGTTCGCCGGATTGGGTAGCTCGCTCATCACCTTCCAGCCACCGGTCGACCACCGGTTGGTCGACAGTGCCGCTTCGGCGCCCGCGCGATCGTCCTCGGCGAAGGCGACCCCCACTTCGACGTAGCGCGGACCGGATCCGCCCTTGTCGTGAAAGGTCTGCACGAGTTCGGGATCGGGTTCGGTGGCGAACAGTCCGTCGCCGAGTTCGGCGGCGATCGCCGCGGCGCTCGGCCCGCCCGCGGCCACCGCGATCACCGGCGGTGTCTGCGGCAGATCGAACACCCGCGCGTCCGACAGCTCCAGGAACTCGCCGTAATAGTTGCGATAGCCGCCGCGCCACAGCAATCGGATGATCTCGAGCGCCTCGCGCAACATCCGCTGACGGATCAGCACCGGCGGGAACTCGTGGCCGATGACGTGCTCGTTGAGTCGCTCGCCCGAACCGATGCCCAGGGTGAACCGCCCATCCGAGACCAGGGCGGTGGTGGCGGCGGCCTGGGCGATGACGGCGGGGTGATAGCGGATGATCGGACAGGTCACGCCGGTGGCGAGCCCGATGTCGGTGGTGCTCGCCGCGATCGTGCCCAGGACCGTCCAGGCGAAGGGCGAGTGGCCCTGCTCGTCGAGCCACGGGTGGAAGTGGTCGCTCATCTCGACGAAATCGAAACCGGCCGATTCGGCCCGCACTGCCTGTCGAACAAGCTCTTTCGGGCCGAAAGCCTCGGCCGCCAGTTTGAATCCGAGCTGCATGGCGAACCTTTCGCTGGGGGTCAGCTACGGCCGAGGGCGTTGGCCAGTTCCTGCTTGTTCATCTTGGAACGGCCGTCGATATTGCGGCGGCGGGCCTCGTCGTAGAGCTGATCGCGGGTCTTGCCGCCGCCCTGCGCCTGCTGGCCGCTGCGCTGCGAGGAACCGCGCGATCGCGACGATTTGCTCGAGCCCTTGGTCTCGCCGTGCTGGGCGCGCGTCTTGTTGACCGTTCGCGCGGCGATCTCCTCGGCCCTGCCCTCGCTGCGGCCGCGCTCGCGCTCGGACTTCTTGATGTCTTCGTACTGCCGTTCGCGCTTGTCACTCCAGGCTTGCTGAGGCATCACGTGCTCCGTTCCGGTCGGTGGACGGCTCTGGTTGCCGCCTACCCGGGGATCGGCCGGGGAAACAACCGCCCGGCGAGGATGACCGGAACCGTGATCGAGGACTGGCACACTGGCGTGGTGAGCGCCTCGGGCAGCGTGCGGGCGGCCGCCGCCTCGGCGTGGCGGTGGATTCGCAGCGCTCCCGGCACCTATGTGTGGCTGGCGGCGCTGGGTGTGACCACCGCGATCCAGCTGCGGCTCACGCCGGAGGAAGCCAGAGTCTGGCTCGGGCACCGCTCGACCAATCTCGATCGTCTCGGCGACGACCCGATCCGGGTGCTGGTCGGCAGCGCGTTCTGGACCGACGGCGGCGGGTGGCTGGTCTACGCGGTGCTGTTCAGCCTCGTGCATGCCAACGCCGAACGGTGGCTCGGGACGCTGCGCTGGCTGGTGGTGGTCGTCCTCGCCCATGTCGGCGCCACGTATCTCAGCCAGGGCGTGCTGCTCTGGGCGATTCGCCACGACAGAGCCCCGGAGCGTGCGGCGTTCGCGCTCGATGTGGGAGTCAGCTACGGGCTGGCCGGAGTCGCCGCCGTCCTCGCCTACCGTGTGTCGCTGCCGTGGCGGGTGCTGTACGTGCTCGGTGTGCTGGCGGTCTGTGTGCCACCGGTATTCCTGGACCGCACGTTCACCGATGTGGGCCACGCGGGTGCGGCGTTGATCGGCTTCGCGTGCTATCCGCTGACGCGAGGGCGGGCCCGCGACTGGGATCCGAGCCCGCGCCTACGCGAATCGTGTCTTCGGATCAGACGAAGAATTCGACGATCATCCTGGCCCACCACTGGAAGTAATCGATGACCATGATCGCTCACCACATTCCCCTCGCTCTTGTCAGTTACCTATCGGCTGTTACGAATCGAGTGACCATGAGACCGAAAAACATGCTGGTGAGTAAGTTTCCATCCGCATGTGTCGAGGTTTCTCGGTAGGTGTGAGCAATATCTTGGCAATCTGATTCGCCGGTACTGCGGTTAGGGTGGCCCGGTGATCTTGCTGGCGATAGGTGTGGTTCTGCTCGGGGTGTTCGCGCTGTCTTTCCGTCAGGAGCGGCGCCGGTTCAGCAACGCGGTGTTGCTGCTGCTCGGAGTCCTGTGTGTCGGCGCCGCGCTGATCGGTTCGGGCGCCGAAGGATCAGGGCCCGAAATACTGGTCTTCTTCGCCCTGGCGCTGTCGCCGCTGCTCGTGCTGGTCCTGGCCGGACTGCTGATGCTCAACGGAGTGGTGATGCTGCGCCGCGAGGGCGTGCGTCCGGCGAACCTGCTCTCCTTCGGTCTCGGCGTCGCGCTGCTGGTTCCGTACGCGCTGCTGGTGATGGCGGTGATCGCCGAGTGGGTGGTGCTCGGGGTGTTGCTGCTCGCGGTGGTGCTCGTCGCCGCCTACCTCGGCTTCGTGCTGGTCGCGTTCCTGCTCTATTCGGTCGTCTACGGCGGGGTGACCCGCACCGACGACGCCGTCGCGATCGTGGTGCACGGCTCCGGCCTGCTCGGAGACCGGGTCCCGCCGCTGCTGGCGAGCAGGCTCGACCGCGCGCTGCAGATCTGGCGTACCGACCGCGTGCACGGCCCCGCGCCGCTGTTGGTGACCAGCGGCGGCAAGGGCTCCGACGAGAAGGTTGCCGAGAGCACGGCGATGGCCGCCTACCTCGTCGAACACGGCGTGCGCGACGACGAGATCCTGCGGGAGGATCGCTCGACGACGACCCGCGAGAACCTGCTGTTCAGTCGGGAACTGCTCGCCAGGCAGGGGATAAACAGCCGCATTCTGCTGGTCACGAGCAATTTCCATGTGCTGCGGACCGCGTTGCTCGCCCGTTCGGTCGGGATCGACGCCCAGGCGGTCGGCGCGCCGACCGCGCGCTACTACCTGCCCAGCGCTGTCCTGCGCGAATACGTCGGGATTCTGGCCGAACACAAGGCGATCAACGCCGTGATGTGCGGGTTGCTGGTGGCGGCGCCGGTCGCGCTGGCGATCTTCGGCGCGGCCAACTGACACATTTAGGTGTTACGTACAGTTATGGATAGTTGTATCATCGGAACTACCGAGCAGGACGCAACGTCGCGACCTGGGGCACGGAGGTCCGTGCGCGGTTGATCGAGGAGTACCGATGAAGCTATTTCCTTGGGGAAGAGAAAGCCCGGAGATCGATCCGGGCGTGGTGGCATTGCACGCGCGCAATGTCAGCTTCGACTGGTCGGGTGTCGACCTCCAGTGGATGTCGGCGGAACCGATCGCCGGTCACCTGATCAGCGCGCTGAACATGCTGCTGCCCGAGGGCGAGCGCATGTTCATCGAGACCTACCGCGAGGCTTTGCCCTACGTCAAGGACGAGAAGCTGCGCGAGGACATGCTCGGCTTCATCGGGCAGGAGGCCATGCACGCGCAGACCCACGGGAAGGTGCTCGACGACGTCTTCACCGCCCACGGCGTCGACGCGAGTCCCTATCTGGCGCAGATGGAATACCTGTTCCGCATCTCGCTCGGCCCGCGCGGCGGCGACGATCGCGCCGGCCGCCAGATGCTGGTCGAGCGGCTCGCCTTCATCGCCTGTCTCGAGCATTTCTTCGCCTGGCTCGGGGACTGGGTGCTCAACGCCGACCTCGAGAAGTTCGGCGCCGACCCGCGGATGGCCGACCTGTTCCGCTGGCACGGTGCCGAAGAGGTCGAACACCGCAATGTCGCCCACGACGTCGCCGAGTACTTCGGGGTCGGCTACGTCCGGCGCTGCGCGTCGATGACGCTGGTGTTCCCGATCTTCCTCATCGTGCTGGTGCGCGGTGCGCGGTTCCTCGTCCAGCAGGATCCGCAACTGCCGGATCGGGGCTACGCACGGCTGCTCGCCGGTGTGTTCGGCGCGATGTGGCGTGGTGCGCTGCCCGGCGTGCCGTCGCTGCTGGCCAGTGCGCTGTCGACCTTCCAGCCCGGCTACAACCCGCAATCGGTCGGCTCGACGGCGCAGGCGATCGCGTATCTGGCGGCCTCGCCCGGCGCCCGCGCGGCAGCGTCGTGACCACGCGCGACATCCCCGCCGATCTCTACGGCAAGTACCGCCACGATCCGGCGATGAAGGTCATCGACGCCATCGCGGCCACCCGGTTGCGCTGGAGCGCGCTGGTCAACCGCGGTGATCTGCGCCCACGCGTCGACGATCGCCGCCTGGCCGTGGTGGTGACCGAACGCCGGATCGAAGCGCACGACCAGGACGTGGTGAGTCTTCGCCTCGAAGCACCCGACGGGCGCGTGCTCCCGCGCTGGCGGCCAGGGGCGCACCTGGACCTGGAACTACCGTCGGGTCGGCTGCGCCAGTATTCGCTGTGTGGCGATCCCGCCGACGAGCGCGCGTACCGCATCGCCGTGCGCCGCATCCCCGGTGGCGGCGGCGGCTCGATCGAGGTGCACGACGCCTTGCCCGTCGGCTCCGGGTTGGTGGTGCGCGGCCCGCGCAATGCCTTCCCGTTCGCCGTGCCGGGCCACGGATCACCTTCGCGGCGCCTGCATTTCGTGGCCGGCGGGATCGGCATCACCCCGATCCTGCCGATGGCCAGGCTCGCGCACCGGCTCGGCGTGCCGTGGACACTGGTCTACAGCGGACGCAGTCGCGACACCATCCCGTTCCTGGACGAGGTCGAAGGCTTCGGCGCGAACGTCGTGGTGCGCACCGATGACGAGCACGGTCTACCTGCCGCGGTGGACCTGCTGCCCGACGTCGGGCCGGGCACCGCGGTCTACGCGTGTGGCCCGACCCCGATGACCTCGGCGATCGTCGCCGCGGTGCGCGAGATGGCCGACGTGGAACTGCATTTCGAGCGGTTCTCGCCGCCGCCGATCGTCGACGGCACCCCGTTCGAGATCGAATTCGCGTCCAGTGGTGCGGTGGTGACGGTCGATGCCGACCGCACCGTGCTGGACACGATCCTCGATTCCCGTCCCGACCAGCCCTACTCGTGCAGGCAAGGCTTCTGTGGCACCTGCGTGGTGCGGGTTCGCTCGGGCGAACCCGACCATCGCGAGACCACGCTGTCGGCTGCCGACCACGCCGAGGGTGCCATGCTGGCCTGCGTATCCCGTTCTCGCGGTGAGCGATTGGTGCTCGACCTGTGATTTCTCCGCTGGACAAGGAGTCCGAAAGATCATGACGAACGACAGCCCGCAGCCCGCGAACCAGCGCACCGTCCGCAGCGGTGATTTCGACATCGCCGTGTTCGAATACGGCGACCCGGCCGCCGACACCGTCGTGCTCGTGCACGGCTGGCCCGACACCCACCATCTGTGGGACAGGGTGATTCCGCTGCTCACCGAGCGCTTCCACGTGGTCGCCTACGACACCCGTGGCCACGGCGAGTCCACTCGCACCCAGCGCACCGATGATTTCCGCCTCGACGAACTCGCACGCGATTTCTACGCCGTGATCGACGTGGTGAGCCCCGATCGTCCCGTGCACGTGCTCGCCCACGACTGGGGTTCGGTGCAGGTGTGGGAGGCGGTGTGTGAACCGCGGGCCACCGAGCGCGTCGCCTCGTTCACCTCGGTCTCGGGCCCCAACCTCGACCACCTGTCCGCCTGGGTGCGTGACCGCCTCTCCCGGCCCACCCTGCGCAATGTGTGGCAGCCGATGACCCAGCTGGCTTCCTCGGCCTACACCTTCTTCTTCATGACTCCCGGTCTGCCGCGCGCCACATTCAACGCCATCGGCACCGAAAAGCTGTGGCAGCGTGCGGTGTCGATCATGAACGACACCCCCGCCGCCAATGTGAAGCTCGGCCCCACCTTCCGTCGCGACATGGTCGACGGGCTGCTCATCTATCGCGCGAACATCGTGGCGCGCATGCTTTCCCCGCGTGAACGTCGCACCGAGGTGCCGGTGCAGTTGATCGTGGCAGGACGCGATGTCGCCGTGCGGCCCGCGGGCTACGACGATTCGGGCAAGTGGACCGACCGGCTGTGGCGTCGCGACGTCCCCGCCGGGCACTGGATGCCGTTCTCGCATCCTGAACTCCTCGCGACCGCGACCACCGAGCTCATCGACGCGCTCGACGGCGCCGGCGTCTCGCGCGGACTGGCCAGGGCCGAAGTAGGCGCTGCGCGAAGGGAATTCGAACACAAACTGGTGGTCGTCACCGGTGCGGGCAGCGGCATCGGCCGGGAGACCGCGCTGGCTTTCGCGCGCCTCGGCGCCGAAGTGGTGGTCTCCGATGTCAACGAGCTCGCCGCCAAGGCCACCGCGGAGCTCGTCGCATCGGAAGGTGGGGTGGCGCACTCCTATCCACTCGATGTGTCGAACGAGGACGCGGTGCGCGCGCACGCCGACACGGTGATCGCCGCGCACGGCGTGCCCGATGTGCTGGTGAACAACGCCGGTGTCGGCCAGGCGGGCGGATTCCTCGATACTCCGTCGGAGGAGTTCGACCGTGTACTGCGGATCAACCTCGGCGGTGTCGTCAACGGCTGCCGGGCCTTCGGCGCGGCGATGGCCGATCGCGGGCTCGGCGGGCACATCGTGAACCTGTCCAGCATGGCCGCCTACAGTCCGCAGCGCGACATGGCGGCCTACGCCACCAGCAAGTCGGCGGTCTTCATGTTCTCCGATTGCCTGCGTGCCGAACTGGCCGACCGTGGCATTTCGGTGTCGACCGTGTGTCCGGGCATCGTGCACACGAATATCGTTGCCACCACCCGCATCTCGGGCGTCTCCGCCGCCGAGGAGGCCGCCGCGCAGCAGAAGTTCGACAAGCTGTACGAGCGACGCGGCTACACCCCCGACCGGGTGGCCGCGCAGATCGTGAAGGCCGTGCGGACCGGGCGCGACATCGTGCCGGTGACGCCGGAGTCGTGGGTGCAGTACCGGATCAACCGGATCGCACCCGGCGCGGTGCGGTTCGCCGCGCGCCGGATGAAGCTGGTCTAGATCGGGCTACGCCCGGCGCAGTTGCTCCTCTACGGCGGCAACGTGCCGGGCGTCCACGCCCCACGCGTTCTCGACGCCGACCGTGCGGTCCAGGTCCCACAGCACGCACTCTTCCTCGGGTCGCGCGACCAGCGACCAGGCGACCACGGTGCGGCCCAGCTGTTCGACCATGGTGCCGTGATTCTGCGTACTCTCTCCGGCGCCCTCGGGGAAGTGATGCAGGAAACGCCCGTAAGCCTGCTCGCAGAACGTCGCGTAGAGCTGGGTGCAGAGGATGAAACCGTGCCACGCCTCGTCGACCGCGTGCGAGGGCATACCGATCACCTGGTCGTCGCGAAGGGCGGCACCGCAGCACCGTAACCATTGGCGCAGACCGGTTTCCACGAGTTCGCGAGGCTGCCAGGGCGAGGTTTTGAAGATCGCTTCGGGGAAGACCAGGGCGGCGACGGTGCGGTCGACGGTGGGGAGGTCGACTTGCCGTCTGCCGGTCCGGGAGAAAGAGAACGCCACAATTCACTGTAAGGCCACTGACGGTGGGGGTGCTGTGGCCGGGTTCTGGCGTTAGCCTGCGAACATGGTGTTGACGCTCGTAATCGTGCTCGGTTTCGTCGCGGTGTGTCTCGGCGCGGTGGTGACGACCGTCGTGTGGCTGATCCAGAAGTCGAGTCAGCCGCAGAACGCGCGCCCGCTGGATCGGCGATGGGTGGCCGGGTCGGCCGGGATCACCGGGTATGTCGACGGGACCTCGGGGCAGCCGTGGGATCCGGGCAGCCCGTCCGGGTGTGGCGGTGGCTCGAACAGCGGTTGCGGCGGGGGGAGCGGCTGCGGCGGCGGGAGCAGCAGTAGCTGTAGCGGTGGAAGCGGCAGCAGTTGTTCCGGTGGGAGTAGCAGCAGTTGTGGAGGTGGCAGCAGTAGCAGCTGTGGCGGCGGGTCCTGATCGTGTGACCTACGTCCCAGTGTGCTTGACCTGAACTCGACTTCAGGTTTCATCCTTGACTCGTTCGGTCAACACCACGAAGGAGTCGCGATGCGCGCAGTGCAGGTCAAAGAATTCGGTGGGCCCGAGGTCCTGAACCTGGTGGAAGTTCCCACACCGCAACCGGATTCGGTCGAAGTGGTCGTCGACGTCGAGGTCGCCGACGTGATGTTCCTCGATACCCGGCTGCGCAGCGGGTGGGGTCAGGACTACTTCCCGCTGAGCCTGCCCTACGTCCCCGGTGGTGCGATCGGCGGCGTGGTGAGCGCGGTCGGCGCCGAGGTCGACCCCCGCTGGCTCGGCAAGCGCGTTGTCACCCAGACCGCCGCCAGCGGCATCGGTGGCGGCTTGCCCATCGGCGGTTACGCCGAGAAGTCCCTCGCCAAGGCCGCCACGCTGACCGAGATCCCCGCCGGGCTCACCACCGAGCAGGCCGTAGGCCTGGCCCACGACGGTCGCACCGCGCTCGCTGTCTTCGACAGGGCTGCCGTGCAACCGAATTCGTGGGTGTTGATCACCGCCGCCGCGGGCGGCCTCGGCACGCTGCTCATCCAGCTGTCGATCGCGGCGGGCGCGCGGGTTGTCGCCGCGGCGGGCGGACCGGAAAAGCACGCGCTCGCAACGCGATTGGGTGCCACCGCGGTCGTCGACTACTCCGTCGACGGCTGGGCGGACCGAGCACGGGAGATCACCGGCGGGGGAGCGGCGGTCGTGTTCGACGGTGCGGGTGGCGACATCGGTGGCGCGGCCCTGACCGCCGCCGCCGACACCGGTCTCTTTCTCGGATATGGCTCCGCCGCAGGTGATTTCGCGACAGGCGACACCGATGCCGCTGGTGCGCGCGGTGTCACGGTGCTCGGTCTGTTCGATATCGTCGGCAAGGACGTGGACTGGGTCGGCATCACTGCCCGCGCTCAGGAAGCGGTCGCCGAGGGTGTGCTGGAAGTCGTGATCGGGCAAACCTTCCCGATCGATCAGGTGCGGCAGGCTCACTCCGCGATCGAGAGCCGCTCCGCCCTCGGTCGTACCTTGTTGACGGTCGGCGCGTCATTGTAACTTATTGTGCGCTGCAACGGAATACACGTTAAGTTATGTTCCGTGCAGGGACTGATAATCATCGCAGTGATAGCTGCGGTTCTGTTGTTGGTAGTTGGAGTCATCAAGTTGGCCAGCAACCCAGGGGGCAACATCGAACGTCGCGAACGCGATGTACGAGCGCGGGGAGGCCAGCGAGCTGAACGCTCGTAAACCCTACCCCCGGGTGCAGCACCACCACGGCGATCGGTCGCCGCGTCTTTCTCGGAAGCCGCGACTCCGGTCGCCGTTCTCGTACCCGCCGGTCCGACACGACCGCCGCGTCGAGTGGTCAACCCCGCACTTCGCCGGGTACCATGCGACTCGCCCGCGGAGACCCCCGCGGCGAGGGGCGGTAGCTCAGTCGGTTAGAGCCGCGGACTCATAATCCGCTGGTCGTGGGTTCGAGCCCCACCCGCCCCACTTCCCCTCCTGAACTGCGGTTTCTCCCAGCGGATTCGGGACGGATCGCCGCCAGGGCCGGACGGGTCGAGGATGCCCGGCCACTTCTCGGCTACCAGGCGCGGGTCCGCCTGGATGAACGCGACACGCTGCTCCGCCCCGATCTCGGCGGCGGCCGCCGGCGTCGCCCGGCCCTTCTGGGTATTGGTGCCGACGACAACCACCTGCTCACCGCCGCTCGGGTATGTCAGCGCGAGAGTGTCCTCGGCCTGCGCTCTGGTCGGCTACTTCACGCTCAGCCCTGCGATGAGGACGGCGACCATCCGGCGGGGGTGATAGCGGGGGGTGTGGCCGCCGATGCAGAGGTTGCCGACGGCGCGCAGGAGTTCGTAGGGGTCGGTGCCGGCGGGGATTTCGCCTGCGGTGACGGCGGCGGTGAGGAGGGCTTCGCAAGTGGGGACCAGGCGGTCGAGGAAGTAGGTGTGGAGGGTTTCGAAGGTGGTCGCGTCGGAGTGAAGTGCTTCTGCCAGGCCGTGTTTGGTGGTGAGGAAGTCGACGAAAAGGGTCATCCATTCGCCGAGTGCGGCGTGGGGGGAACCGAGGGCAGCCAGGAGTGTGGGGCCCGCTTCGGCGCACGCTTCGACCTGGTGGCGGTAGACGGCGACGATGAGGTCGGCCCGGGTGGGGAAGTGGCGGTAGATGGTGCCCACGCCGACGCCTGCTCGGGCGGCGATCTCGCGGACGGGGACATCGACGCCCGAGGCGATGAAGGCGGCCGCGGCTGCGTCGAGCAGGGCCTGCTGGTTGCGCCGCGCGTCGGCGCGTCGGCGCGGCGCCTCGGTCGGATTGTCGGCCACGAGACCTCCCTCTTGTTAAACGGAACAGTGTTCCGTATGTTGATTAGCGGAACATCGTTCCGCTTGGTCGAGGATGCCAGAACCGGCGAGCCGAACCAAGCCCATCTGGGAGGAACCGCCATGCAGTACCGCACTCTGGGCCGTACCGGCGTTCAGGTCAGCACGCTCGTGCTCGGCGCGATGAACTTCGGCAAGCTGGGAAATTCCACCCAGGACGAGGTCACCGCCATGATCGATGTCGCCATCGACGGCGGCGTCAACCTCATCGACACCGCCGACATGTACGGCCAGGGCGAATCGGAGGAGCTGGTCGGCAAGGCCGTCGCGGGTCGCCGCGACGACCTCGTGCTGGCCACGAAGGCGACGATGCCGATGGGCGAGGAGCGCAATCATCGCGGCGGTTCACGCCGCTGGCTCATGACCGCGCTCGACGACAGCCTGCGCCGACTCGGCGTCGACCACGTCGATCTCTATCAGATCCACCGCTGGGACCCCGAAACCAGCGATGAGGAAACCCTCTCGGCGCTCACGGATCTACAGCGTGCGGGCAAGATCCGCTACTTCGGATCCTCGACATTCCCCGCGTACCGCATCGTGCAGGCGCAGTGGGCGGCCGAAGAACGCCACCTGAGCCGCTATGTCACCGAACAGCCCAGCTATTCGATCCTGCAGCGCGGCATCGAAACTCACGTCCTGCCGGTCACCGGGGAATACGGTCTCGGCGTGCTCGCCTGGAGCCCGCTGGCCTCGGGATGGCTCTCGGGCGCCATCCGCGCCGACCGCGAGATATCCACCAGCCGTTCGGCCTTCATGCCCGACCGGTTCGACACCACCATCCCGGCCAACCACGCCAAGATGGCCGCCGTCGAGCAACTCGCGGCACTGGCAGACCAGGCGGGCCTGACCCTGATCCAACTCGCCCTGGGTTTCGTCACGGCCCATCCCGCCGTCACCAGCGCCATCATCGGCCCCCGCACCATGAACCACCTGCACGCCCAGCTGGCCGCCGCCGACACCGTCCTGTCGCCCGAGATCCTCGACGCCGTCGATGCCATCGTGGCCCCTGGCACCGACCTCGCCCCCCACGAGAAACACGACACCCCACCCTCGCTGCTGGACGCGTCCCTGCGTCGTCGATGAGTCGACGTCAGAAGCTCGTGGCTCGTGCCGGCCGCGGCTCGGACGTGAGTAGATCGCGCCATCGGTTCATCAGCAGCGCGGTGTATTGGTCGGCGGTGATGTCGTAGGCGCCGAGGGCGTAGCCGTCGTTGGTCTCGACGAGCGTCGTTTCCCCGTTGGCCAGTACGCCGAAATCGATGGCGTAGGCAGCGGGGGCGGTTCCGGAACGATAGTAGGCACTGACCGCTGACTCGACTGTTTCCCTGTTCAGTGGCACGGAGCTGTCACCCTCGTAGTGGTCCACGGCCACGATCTGCCTGCCGATGACGTAAACGCGGTATTCCGACACCCAGGTGACGACCTCGGAGCACCAGACGCGCTGGCGCCGACTGGTATTCCCCCATGCGGCGAAATCGTGTTCCGAGTAGCAGACCGAGCCCGTGAAGGCCTTGCGGCGGTCCGCGGGTTTGACGAAAACCGGTGGGGAGGAGCCGCCATCCATCGAGCGCTCGATCTCGCCCAGGGTCGACGCCCACACCTTCCGCCCGAGGAAGCCGCGAAGCACGTCGGGATAGTCGTCGGGTTGCGGTAGCGGGATGCCCAATTGGCGCATCGCGCCGTGCATCGCAGCCATATCCCCGGCGATGAAGATGCCGGGTCCCAACGTCAACTGCCTGCGTTGAATGCGCTTCAGGCTGTAGTGGCGGACGGGGACGCCGAGTCTTGCGAGGCCCTCGGTGAGGAGCTTCTCCTCGTGCCGCATCGGACCCGATCCGGCGTACTGCAGGTAGGCCACCGTAAAACTCATGCCTTGATGATGCCTGTCGACAGCGGTGCGGATTCAGCAAATGGCTGGGAAATTACCTGTGCGCCAGTCGAAGTCCCCGACGGTCGGATCGGCGTAGGGCAGCGGAAGGGGCCGATCGACGATGCTGGTCGGATGGCATCTAGGTGCGCGGGGTGAGGATCACGATCGGGATCGTGCGGCTGCCCGCATGACGTTGGTAGAAGTCGTAGCTCGGGAAGAGCTCGACGAACTTCGGCCACAGCAGTTTTCGTTCCGCGTCGGTGGCTACGCGGGCCCGGACGGGGTGCGACCGGGCGCCGATCTGGATCGTGCTGTCCGGGTTGGCTTTCAGGTTGTGGAACCAGGCGGGGTGGGTTGGTTGGCCGGCTTTGGACGCGGCAAGGGCGATGATGTCGCCGTCGGCGTGGAACATCAAGGGTGAGGTTCGGCGGGTGCCGGTTCTGGCGCCGACGTGGTCGAGCAGAAGGATTCGGGCGTCGGGCCAGGCGGGCATGTGGCCGCCGAGCCTGCCGTTGGTTCGGCGGTACAGGGCCACATGGAGTTTCGTCGATCGGCGGCCCAGGTAGATGCCGCGCTTGTTCATGAATTGGGAGCACGATTCCACCAGTCGTGCCATCGACGACCTCGTGGCGCCATGACCGGTACCGGTCTTGTTCGGATCACTCACTGCCCCTCCAGTGTTCGTTCTACTACGGACGATAGTAGACAAATTCCCGGTCCGCCGAGGGGGGAATCGTCAAGCGAGGAGTTCGCGGGCGAGGGTGGCGGTCCACCAGGTTTCGACTCGGTCGGGCGACCAGCCTCGTTCGGTGGTGAGGGTGGTGTAGACGTCGATGGTGCACAGGGCGGCGTAGATGTCGACCGAGGTGGGGAGGTCTTCGCGAAGGGTGCCGGGAGGCCAGGAGGTGAAGACCTCGATGCGGGTTCGGTCGGCGCGGTGACGGGCGTCGATGTAGGTGGTGGCCAGGGCCGGTTCGGTGCGGCCCGCTTCGCGGATCAGGGCGATGACGTCGGCGGCGCGTTCATAGAGGCGACGGTCGTAGCCGGCCATGGCGGCCAGCTGGGCTCGAGGGTCGCCTGCCGCGGCTTCCAGGGTGTCGAGCATCTGCGGGGCGTCGGCGGAGAGATCGGCGGCGTCGGCTATCGCCTGGATGAGTCCGGTCTTGTTGCCGTAGGCGGAATAGACGGTGGGAACGGAGACGCCGGCTTCGCGAGCCACGTCGCGGACCGTGGTGGCGGCCCAGCCCTGCTCCACGAACAGCCTGCGGGCGGCCTGGGCGATCTCGATGCTGGTCGCCTGGGCTTGCAGGGTGCGGCGAAGGGAGTCGTAGCGGCGGCGAGGTGAGTCGGTGGCCAAAGGGGGTTCCTCTTTCGTTTTATGGTACCTATATTCAAAATATGAACGATAAATCTAATCTGTCGAGCGGCGCGCGGTTTCAGCGGGTCGCGGGGATCGCCGGTATCGGGTTCGCGCTGGTCATCCTGGGGGCCAATCTGATCTTGGCACCCGCCGGGTTGCCGAAGCCCGGTACCGACTCGCGCACAGCCGTCGCGTTCTTCGTCGACCACCGCGACCTCGTGGCGCTGGCGATGGCGCCGGTACCGCTGGGCTGGTTCTGTGCCGTGCTGTTCGGTGCCGGTGCACTGGCGGCCCTGCGACCGGCCGAGCGGACGGCGGGGACCGGGTGGTCGCTGGTCGGCTTCGCCGGATTGCTGTTGCAGAACGCGACTTTCACAGTGATCGTCGGAATTCGTTATGCCCTCGGCGCTTCGAGCGGGGCAGGCGGCGCACTGTGGGCGCTGCACGATGCCCTGCTCGCGCTGAACGGCACCTTCCTCGCGACGGCACTGGTCGGCCTGACGGTCGCGGGCCGGCTCGGCGGGCTCGTCAAGCCATGGCATGCGACCATCGGATTCCTCGCCGCCGCACTGCAATTCACCGCGGCGACCCTCACGCCCCTGATCATCGACCACGACGGCCCGCTCGGTCTCATCGGCCTGTCCGGCTGGCTGCTGTGGTCGGCCTGGTTCATCGCCTACGGCGTAGCGCTCCTGCGCACAGCCGCAGTCCGATGACTTATGTCATGGCTTGACCATGTGAATCCCATCGGGGATCGGTGACTGCGCTTACTACTGGCGACGCCCCGCGTCGACCACCGTAGAAGGCATGAGAAACACAGACGTCATCACCGCGCGCGGGCTGCGCCGAACCTACGGCCGCGGCGACGACGCGTTCGAAGCCGTCAAAGGCGTGGACCTGGAGGTGCACGAAGGGCAGGTGTTCGCCCTGCTCGGAACCAACGGCGCGGGAAAGACTTCCACCCTCGACATGCTGGAGGGGCTCATCGCCCCCTCGGCAGGCGAGGTCGAAGTCTTCGGCCTCGACCCGCTCCGGCACCGCGACCAGGTCCGTCCGCGGGTCGGCATCATGTTGCAGTCGGGCGGGTTGCCCGCCGAGCTGACCGTCGGCGAGACGCTCGACATGTGGCGTGGAACGTGCACCGCGCCGACCACCGCCGAGGCAGTCTTGGCGCAGGTGGGCCTGACCGACCGATCCGGGGTGCGGGTCGGCTCACTGTCGGGTGGTGAGCAGCGCCGCGTCGACCTGGCCTGCGCCCTGCTCGGGCAGCCGCGCCTGCTGTTCCTCGACGAACCGACTACCGGCCTCGATCCGGAAAGCCGGCGTGGGACATGGCAATTGCTCGCCGACCTCAAAGCGTCGGGGGTGACGATGGTCCTCACCACGCATTACCTGGACGAGGCCGAAGCGCTCGCCGATCAGATCGCGATCATGCACAAGGGCGCGATCGCCCGCAGGGGCACGCTGCGCGACATCGTCGACGACCATCCGGCGCGGATCGCCTTCGATCATCCCGGCCTGCCCGTGCCGCAGTTCCGCGGCGCCCGCGTCGACGCGCGAGCGCGAGTCACCATCAGCACCAACGACTTACAAGGCCACCTGTTCGAACTGCTCGGCTGGGCCGGTGAAGCAGGTGTGCGCCTGACCGGACTCGAAGCGCGCGCCGCATCCCTGGAATCGGTCTTTCTCGATATCGCCGAGGCAACCACTCCCACCCTGATCGGAGCATGATGACCACCACCCTGCCCGCCGGCGGATTTCGCCGTCGACCACTCGCCGCGCTCGCCACAGCGGAGTGGCTGCAGTTCCGGCGCAACAAGACTCTCGTCTACATGGCGACGGTCTTCCCGATCGGAATTCCGTTGGCCACCTACTTCATCGCCCGCAAAGACACCGAGCCCACAGCGGCGATGGCGGCGGTGACCTTCGAATTGCTGGCACTGCTCGCCCTGCTGTTCGTGCAGTACTACTCGGTGCTGTCGATGGTGACCACCCGCCGTAGCGAAGGCGTCCTGAAACGATTGCGCACGGGCGAGGCCGCCGACTGGCAGATCCAGCTCGCTCCGGCCATCCCAGGTGCCATCATGACGCTCGCGTGCACCGCCGTCATCGCCGTGGTGGTCTACGCCACCGGCGCCCCCGCGCCCGTCAACCCACTGGCGATCGTGGTAGCACTCGTCGGCGGAACAGTGCTGTTCTCGCTGCTCGCCCAGGCCACCAGCGCGTACACCAAGAACGCCGAGGCCGCGCAGATCACCTCGCTGCCGGTGATGATCATCGCGATGCTCGGCATGTCCTCGATCCGCGGCGTACTGCCCGATCGGCTGGCGCAACTGGCCGACTGGACCCCCTTCGCCGCCGTCTCCGACCTCCTCTCCCTCGGCACGTCGGGCACGCTGTCGGCGTTCGCCGAATCCGACGCCGCGCTCGGCTTCGCCGATACCGTCACCGAATCCGGCCGGCCGTTTGCGACACTGGCGTTATGGACCGTGCTGGCGCTCGTGCTGACCCGCAAGAGCTTCCGCTGGGACGACCGCGGGTGATGCGCGCGACCGCCTGGTGGCACGAGCTGTCGGGAGCCGCCAAGTTCCGGCTCTACACCCGGCTCTCGTTCCAGGCGGTGATCGCCGTGCTCGTCGTCGTGCTGGCGATCAGTGCCGAGTCGGTGCCATCGGTGCTCGGGATCGTCGCCGGTGGCATCGCGGCCGGGTTCGCGTTGGAGGCACAACCCGCGTTCGCCACCGTTCCCGGTGTGGTGGCGCGGCCGCGGATGTTGCCCGTCGCCATCGTGATGCTGGTCGCGCTGTGGGCGATCAGCGGGATCGTCGCCCGCCTGGCCACCGACGAGGCGACGGTCCTCAGCGCGCGCACGGTGGGCGTGTCCGCGGTGTTCATGGCGATCTTCTCCGTCATCCCGTTCACTCGCCACAAGTGGTGGATTCTGGTCGTTCTCAGCGTGGCCACTCCGCTGGTGGTCTTCGGTACGCCACTGGGCGCGGGCCTGCAGGGTGCGGCGGCGTTCCTGTTCACCGGGGTCTTCGCGATCGTGTTGACACGGCTCACCGTGTGGGGGCTGGGAATCATCGACGAGTTGGAGCGAACCAAAGGTGTCGAGGCGCAACTGCAGGTCGCCGAGGAACGGTTGCGCTTCTCGCGCGACCTCCACGATGTCGTCGGACGCGGCTTCTCGGCCCATCGCGGTGAAAAGCGAACTGGCAGCGGCACTGTCACGGGCAGGCGACCTCGATCGAGCGACCGCGGAAATGGACGAGGTCAGAACACTGGCGGTCGAATCGATGGGGCAGATGCGCACCCTGGTGCGCGGCTATCGCAATATCGACCTGCGCGGGGAGGTGGCCGGTGCGCGATCACTGCTGTCGGCGGCGGGATGCGCACTCGTCGTGGAGGGTGACGCGGCCAAGGTGCCCGCGGCATTTCATGAAGTCGCGGCCTGGGTGGTCCGGGAAGGCACAACCAATATCGTCGAACACTCGGCCGCGACCACCGCGACCCTCGCACTCGGCGGGTCCGGCATGTCACTGCGCAACGACCGCCCGCAGGGCGCGATCGGTGAACGATCCGGGCTGCGCGGCCTCGGCGAACGACTCGCCGCTGTCGGCGCGACCCTCGACATCGCCACCTCCGGCGACGAATTCGCCCTCGAAATCCATTGGGAGAAGCAGTGATTCCCGTATTCCTCGCCGACGACGAGACCCTGATCCGCGCTGCCATGGCGACGATGCTCGGCCTGGAGCCCGATCTCGAGGTCGTGGCCCACGTCGGCTCCGGTGCGGAACTCGTCGCCGCGTGGCGCCGCAGGGCCGAGGACGGCGAGCCGGGCGCCGTCGCGGTCATCGATCTGCAGATGCCGGGCATCGATGGCATCGACACCGCCGTCGAACTGCTCCGGATCACCCCTGGTGCCGGCACTTTGATCGTCACCAGCCATGGCAGGCCCGGGTATCTCAAGCGCGCACTCGCGGCCGGTGTGCGCGGATTCCTGCCCAAGACGACCTCCGCGGCGACGCTGGCCGAGGTGATCCGGTCGGTGCACAACGGTGGCCGATACGTCGATCCCGAGCTCGCGGCCGAAGCCATCAGCGCGGGCGACACCGTCCTCACCGCCCGCGAGGCCGACGTCCTCGAATTCGCCGCCGACGGCGCCTCCGTGGAGGACATCGCCAAACGCGCACACCTGTCCCCGGGTACCACCCGCAACTATCTGTCTTCGGCGATGACCAAGCTCGGGGTGTCCAATCGCTACGAAGCCGCCCTCAAAGCACGCGAGAAGGGCTGGATCTAGCCCGTATTCGCCTAGGGTGTGGGGCGTTACGGTGCGATGAGAGGGATGGCGATGGCTGCTGCGCTGGTCAAAGGACAGAACGCGGGCTTGGCTTCGGGGGAGGTGGTGCTGTCGGTGCGCGGCGGCGTGGCCGCCGACCTTTCGGCACTGCTGGTGACCGACGCGGGGAAGGTGCGTTCGGACGCGGATTTCGTCTTCTTCAATCAGCCGCAGGCGCCGGGTGTTCGGCTCCAGGGTGCCGCGCTCGAGGTGTCACTCGGCGCTGTGCCGGTCGAGATCGCGCAGATTCGCGCCGTGATCACTGTCGCGGCAGAAGGGGATACGTTCGGCGGCGCCACGTCGCCGGTGGCTTCGGTCGCCGACAGTGCGGGAAATGTGCTGCACGAGTATGTGATCGACGGCCTCGATCGTGAGTCGGTGGTGATCGCGCTCGAGCTGTATCGCCGGGGTGACCAGTGGAAAGTCCGTGCCGTCGGACAGGGCTACGCGGGCGGATTCGCCGACCTGGTCACCGATCACGGGGTGAGCGTCGACGACGAGCCGGAAGTGGTCGCGGAAGTTCGGACGGTTCCCGGCGAGGCGGCGCTGTCGTTCGATAAGCGCCAGAAGCTGGACATGCGCAAGCGCGAAGTCGCGAAGGTGCTGATCGACAAGAGCGCGTTCGGAGCCAGGGCGCGGGTGGTGCTGGTGATCGACAAGACCGGCAGCATGGAGAAGATGTATCGCGCCGGCACGGTGCATCGGGTCGTCGAGCGCATGATCCCAGTCGCCACGCAACTCGATGACGACGGCGTGCTCGAGGCCTACCTCTACGCGCTCAGCTACGTGAAACTGCCCGATATCACCGTCGAGGGCGGGGAGCAGTGGGCGCACACCTACCTCCATCTCAAGGGCACGCACCAGGGCGTCGACTACAACGCCATCGGCGGCCGCAACGACGAACTACCGATCATGCGCGCGGTCATCGACACCCTCACCGAGCCCACCCTCGTCCTGTTCTTCACCGACGGTGGCTTCGCGAAGAAGCGTGAGATCGCGGCGCTGATGCGCGAGGCCGCCCACCTGCCCGCCTTCTGGCAGTTCATCGGCCTCGGCACAGCCAACTTCGGTGTCCTGCGCACCCTCGACGAACTCGACGGCCGCGTCGTGGACAACGCGGGCTTCTTCGCCCTCGACGACATCGACCGGATCAGCGACGCGGAGCTGTACGGCAGGCTGCTCGGTGAGTTCCCCGACTGGCTGCGCGCCGCGCGGGCCGCGGGGATCCTCCGCTGACAGCCGCCCATCGGCGGGGATGCTCGTCACCGGTGGCCGGAAAACAGGTTGTCTCCGCAGGTGGGGATCGTTAGCGTGTCTACCGTTTGCAGTTCGCAGACTGGAAGGATAAACGCATGGAACCCATTACCGAACGCGACATCAGGTCGTCGTTCGTCAACTGTTCGAAGGGCGACGCCAAGCGCTTGAATGTGCCGCGTGACCTGGGTGAACGCCCCTGGGAGGATCTCGACTTCCTCGGCTGGACCGACCCCTCGTACGCGGGGCGCTGTTATATCTCGGTGCCGCGGGCGGACGGGCTGGTCAGCGTCGCGTTGCGGCACGAGACCGGCGGGTCGGGCAAGACGCAGATGTGCACGATCTGCCTCACCACGCACTCCGGCGGCGGCGTTTCGCTGATGACCGCGAGCAAGACGGGCGAGTCGGGGCGCAAAGGCAACACGGTCGGTAGCTACATGTGCACCGATCTGGCCTGCTCGCTGTATGCGCGCAACAAGAAGCGGCCGTCGATGGGCAGCCGGTATCGCGAGGATCTGACGCCGGAGGAGAAGGCCCACCGCGTGGTGGAAAACCTGAACGCCTTCGTGGACCGGCTCTACACGTAGCCGACCCGACCCGCCGAACGACAGGAGGTAGATGCCGTGCGCCGACACTCGACAATCCGGTAAGCCCGAGTTCTGTTGAACCCCAACAGAACTCGGGTCGGTGTGTTCCTAGCCGGTCGAGTCGGCCCGGGCTGATCCCGGACCGTCCCGAGCGGAGCAGGAACCTAGAGCATCGCGTTCATGATGGTGCCCGCGCTGGTGGCGACGACGCCGCCGATCATCGCGCCCGCGACCATCTTCGGCGACTCCATGGAGCTGCCTGTCCACTTCTCCCAGGCGAACTTTCCGCCCGCGACAGTGATGGCGATGATGCCGGACAACAAGATGAACCAGGTCAGGTACCTGACCAGCTGCATGATCTTGTCCGCCAGTGGCGGTGCTTCGGGGGTCGGATTGCCGATCTGCGCCAAGGTATCGGTGACGGCGGCCAGGAGCATGGGGTCTCACTCGGTATCTCGGAGGAACGGGACGACGATGAACTCTGCACTGATGGTATCCGGTCATGTGTCACCGTGTCGGCGCCCATCTCGATCGAACCGATCGGTTTTGTTGGTGTGCAGGGGGTTCGCGCCCGTATCCTGGACCACGATCGAATACGGCAGGGCTGGAACGCAGTTCGCGTCACGCGATAGGGGAGCAGGCTATGAGCATCATTCTGACGTCGATGGCCGACACCATCACCACGTACGCGCAGATCGGCAACCCGTCGCCGGAAGCGCCTCCGCTGTCGGACAAGATCATGAAAATGGTTCAGTACCTGACCTGGTTCATGATCCTGTCGGGTGTGCTCGCCATCACCGTCGCCGGCGGAAAGTTCGCCTGGGAGAAGTGGACCGGTAGCTCCATGGAGTCGCCGAAGATGATCGCGGGCGCGATGATCGGCGGCGTCGTCGCCACCAGCGGCGGCACCATCATGAACGCGATTCTCGGTTAGATCCGCGCGCCCTTGGCGCGATTGCAGGCCCGGCACAGGATCTGCAGGTTCGTCACGCTCGTCGCACCACCGCGGCTGAGCGGGATGATGTGGTCGAACTCCAGGTAGTGGCCGTCGCCGCACTCGACGCACGCGCCGCCGTCGCGCTGCCACACCTGGGCTTTCACGTCCTGGGGGATGCTGCGGCTGTCGAGCTGTCCCGGCGTCAGGACCAAGCGTTTCGATACGCGCAGTGCACCTTCCAACGCTGCCGCCACATAGTCGGGGTCGGTGACGCCGAAGGTAGCGCCGCCGCGCGCCGAGGTTGCCGCGAGCACGACGGTGCCGTGCTCGGGATGCACCGACACCACCCGGTTCCACGGCAGCTCGATGCCGGTGCCGTCGCCGACGAAACGCAGCTTCTTGGAACTGCCGATCAGGCGGCCCTCGGTGTTGCGTGGGCCGCGCGCGAGCATGCGGATGTGGACGGCGGGCAGATCGAGGTGCACGCGTTCGTCGGGATCCAGATGCAGACCGGGGGTGTTGACGGTGGGCAGTTCGCCGGCGCGCAAGCGGGACAGGGTGCGGCCGCGATGCATTCGGCGACGCAGATCGTCGACGATGCCGCCCGACAGCGCCAGCTCGCTGACCACGTGTTCGAAAGCGTCCAGTTCCTCGGCGAACACCTCACCGTCGGCGAAGGCGAAGGCGACCATCCGCTCGACCTGGGTCAGACCCGCCTCGCGCAGCAGTGTTCGGCCGCGCTCCTCGTCGATGCGCTGGAAGCGCAGAGCGGCCCACACCTCGGTCCACTCCACCGACATCGTGCCGGGACCCGCGAGGACGCGCCTGGCTCGGTTGCGCCAGTGCGTGAGGAACTCCTCGATTTCGGCGGCACAGTTCTTGCACGGTCCGTGGCCACCGAACAGCTTGCGCCGCAGTGGGCTACCACAGCGGGTACAGCGGGTGCGGTGATCGTGGATGTGCGGGCGGACGCTCGAGGTCCACTCGTCGCCGTCCCACCAGCGGAGTTGATCGGGGGTTTCCGGGTCGGGGTGCCAGTCGGCGATCTCCGGGTCGACCGGTGGCGGGGGCGGCACGTCGATGACCCGGCGGGACAGGGCCGGTGGGCGCGTCGACGCCGGTCCGTCGAATCGCGCTGCGGCGGGATTCGCAGACTCGGGGGACGAGCGGTTCGCCCGGTGATCGGCGCCGGGCAGATCGGCAGTAGACGTCGACGCGTCGTGCCGTGACGGCACACTCGCGAATCGTGCGCGATCGGCGGAGCGCGCGGCGTCGGCGGCTGCCCCATTCGGCCGCGCGGGCACCCGCGAGCTGTCGTCGGGAGTGATGCTGGGACGTCCGGTGGTGGGCTCGTCGACCGTGACCCCGAATTCACCGGCGAGTCCGGCCAGCCCGCCCGACCAACCCTGGCCGATCGCACGGAACCGCCACTGGCCGTCGCGGCGGTAGAACTCGCCGAACATCATCGCCTGGACGTCTTCGATACCGTCGATGGTGAACTGGGCGACCGGGCCGTCGGCGGCGTGCACGGTCAACGTGAGGTCGAGGAGCTGGTCGAAGGTGGCGTCGTCGAGGGACGCGCTGATGACGATGCGCGCCACCTCGGGTTCGGTGCGGGGCAGTGAGATGCTCAGTCGCGCGGTGCCGGGGGCGGGCTCCTGGTCGAGGGTCACCGCCTGGGAGGCGTGCCGGGGTGCGTTGAAGAAGACGAAATCCCGGTCGGCGCGGACCAGGCCCGACTCGGTGACCAGCAGGGCGTGCGCGTCTACGGTATGCGCCGACCGCCATGAAACGACCACGGCGAGAAGCGATGTCGGTACCGGCGTGTGCGCACCCTTGCGTAGTTCCATGGTGCTCGCATGATGTCATGAGGGTCCGACAGGGTTTTTTTGAGCGCTGGCGCGCTCGAGTTCGCGGCCCCGCCGGTCCCGCTGTTCAGGTGCCGTTGCTTGCTCCTTCGTCGCCTACGCAACGGCACCTGAACAGCGGGACGGCCGCGAACCGCCGCTGCGCGGCGGACCCTCCTCGAGGTCGGGTCGTGCGGGGCTGGGAGTGTTCTGTCGCCGGACACGGAGGTGAGCGGGGGTGCGGTTCCCTGCGTAGGCGGCGTGGTTGCGGCACAGTGGTGTCATGACGAACCCGAGGAAGCGGGGGCGCGCGGAGGAACCTGCTCCGGCGCAGGCGCGGAAGGTGCCGGGGGCGGAGTTGCTGTCGGCGGCTCAGGCGGCGGTGGGGGCGGCGCAGACTGCGGCGGGACAGGCTATCGATGCTGCGCAGCAGACTGCGGGGTACGCCTTCGACGCGGCGGTTCGGTTGCCGCCCGCGTCGGCGCAGCTGGCCGCGCAGTTGCCGGATCTGGTGGAGAACCTGTCGATCGCGGTCGATCGGCTCAACAGCACGATCGACCGGCTCGATCGGACGTTGGCGCTGGCCGATCCGGTGTTCGCGACCTATGACCGGCTGTTGCCACGGCTCGAGGCGATGATCTCCCTGGGCGAGGACGTGTTCGGTGCGGTGGCGAAGCTGCCCGGTGTCGGATTGCTCGGGCGGATCACGGGGCGTGGGGGCGAGGAACCCGCACCGGAACCGGAGCCGGACAAGCGCGGCCGTCGGCGGCGCTGATTCCTCGAACGCCGTCCGCTCCGGCGGCGAGGTGGCCCGACCGGTGTTGCCGCGTGCGCGTCGAACTCACCTTTCGGGAGTCAGCGCCCGGAATGTCGCCGCCGCCTTGAGTACCATCTCCGCGTACTCGTCCTCGGGATCGGAATCGAGGACGATCGCGCCGCCCGCGCCGATCCGCCACTCGTCGTCGTAGCGGACGGCGGTGCGGATGACGATGTTGAGGTCGGCGGTGCCGTTCAGGCCGAGGAAACCGATGGTGCCCGAATAGATGCCGCGCGCTTGGGTTTCCAGTTCGTCGAGGATTTCCATGGTCCGCAGCTTCGGCGCGCCGGTCATCGAACCGCCGGGGAAGCAAGCGCGCAGGCAGTCGATCACCCCGGCGTCGGGGAGCAGCGTGCCACGCACGGTCGACACCAATTGGTGCAGGGTGGAGTAGGTTTCGGTGTCCATCAGCTTCGGGACGTGCACCGAACCCACTTCGCAGACGCGGCCGAGGTCGTTGCGCAGCAGGTCGACGATCATCAGGTTCTCGGCCCGGGTCTTCGGGTCGTCGGCCAGCGCGCGACGCAGGCGCTCGTCCTCGTCGGTGGTCCGTCCGCGCGGGGCGGTGCCCTTGATCGGCTTGCTCTCGACCACCCGATCCCGGTCGATCTTCAGGAACCGTTCCGGCGAGGAACACGCCACATCCAGACCGTCGAAGCGCAGGTAGGCGGCGTACGGTGCCGGATTGCAGCGGCGTAGTCGCCGGTAGAAGGCGAATCCGTCCCCGGGCGCCGCGGCGACGGCGACCGCGTCGGTCAGGCAGATCTCGTAGGACTCGCCCGCGTGCAGCCGGTCCTGACACACCGCGATGTCGGCGAGGTAGCGGTCGCGGCCACGCACCAGATGCGCCTGCACGGCGCCGGGATCGGCGGCCACGGGCAGGTCGGCGGGATTGACCCAGGTGGGGAGATCGTCGAGGGAGTCGGAAGTCTCGCGCAGCCACTGCTCGGCGCCGCTCGCGGTGGCGGGTTCGCACAGGGCGAGCAGGTGGGTTCGCCCGGCCTCGTGGTCGACGACGATCAGCCGGTCGGCGAAGATCCACTGGGCATCGGGGGTGGGGGAGCGGTGCGCGATGTTCGCACCACAGTCGGCCTTCACCTCGTAACCGAGATAGCCGACGTAGCCGCCCGCGAAATCGAAAGGCAGCGGCGGGGTTTCGCAGTGCCGCGCCCGGAGTTCGCGATCGAGATAGTCCAGGACC
Organism: Nocardia sp. NPDC055050; assembly: GCF_053608345.1. NCBI lineage: Bacteria > Bacillati > Actinomycetota > Actinomycetes > Mycobacteriales > Nocardiaceae > Nocardia > Nocardia sp. NPDC055050. The sequence continues at coordinate 49,917 of NZ_JBSGVG010000031.1, read as the reverse complement.
GTGCCCGCGACGGTACGGGTGCCTTCGATGTCCGTCACGGTGACGCGGGCGTCGCCGACCCGATAGCCGACGATTTCGGCATGCGGCCCGCTCGCGTCGCCGAGGAAGGAGAACCGGTCCAGGCCGGGTTCGACGTGCTCGCTGTCGAGCCAGAACGCGTTCGGAGCGTCGGCGCAACGGCGCAGGAAGATCGCTTCGGTGTCGATCGCGCGTTCGATCACCTTGTGCCGCAGGTTGAATGAGCGTTCATGGGAAACGGGCGCCACGACACTGGGCCCGCGCACGACCACCGGTGCGGCTACCCGCGTACGCGCTTTGGTGAGATCGGCGAAGTTGCGCAGCAGCGCGGCGCCGAATTCGCTCGACACCGACTCGGGGTGGAACTGCACACCCCACTGTGGCCGCTCGCGATGGCGCACCCCCATGATCACCCCATCGCTGGTCGACGCGGTCACCTCGAGCGAGGCGGGCAGCGGCTCCCGCGCCGCGAGCGAGTGGTAGCGCACCACGGTGAAGCCCTGCGGCAGACCGGCGAACAGATCCCGATCGTCGTGGGTCACCCGATCGAGGAAACCGTGCCTGGCCTGTGGCGCGCGCTCCACCGTTCCGCCCGCACCGAGCACGATTCCCTGATGGCCCAGGCATACGCCCAGCAGCGGCAGATCGGTCTGCGCGATCAGCGCTGTCGACGCCCCCATGTCGCGGGCGCGGTCCGGGCGGCCGGGTCCGGGCGAGATCACCACATTGTCGAACTGATCGAGGTCGAGGGAGCTGTCGGCCTCGTCGTTGCGCACGACGGTCGGCTCGCTCCCGTTGACCTCGCTGATCAGCTGATAGAGGTTGTAGGTGAACGAGTCGTAGTTGTCGATCAAGAGCGTGCGCATCGTGGCAGAAACATTACGCCGGGCGTGCGCGTGCGCATTCCCGCGCAGTCCCCGCCGATCTCCGGGCACAATGTGCGGCATGGCTGTTTCTCAACCTGTCGATGTTGACCCGGCGATCGCCGATTTCGCGGCGATCGGGCGGTGGATGGACGAACAGGGCTTGCCCGGGACGGAATTCGATGCGGTCACCGCTCTGGGCGGCGGCACGCAGAACGTGATGCTGCGCTTCACCCGGGGCGGGCGCGAGTACGTGCTGCGGCGCGGGCCCAAGCATCTGCGTGCCAAGAGCAATGAGGTGATCGGCCGGGAATCACGACTGCTGCGCGCGATCGCCGGCACCGAGGTGCGCTCGCCCCGGGTGATCGCGGCCTGCGACGACGAGTCGGTGATCGGTGCGGTGTTCTATCTGATGGAGCCCATCCGCGGCTTCAACCCGCAGACGGAACTGCCCGAACTGCACGCCGGTGATCCCGAGGTCCGGCGCCAGATGGGTCTGTCCGCGGTCGAGGCCATCGCCCGGCTCGGCTCCCTCGACTATCAGGCGCTCGGCCTCGACGACTACGGACGTCCCGCGGGTTTCCTCGAGCGGCAGGTCCCGCGCTGGCTGCGCGAACTCGACTCCTACAACGCCAACGAGGGCTACCCCGGCCCGCAGATCCCCGGTCTCGAGCGGATCGGCGACTGGCTCGAGCGGCACCGGCCGGCGGACTGGCTGCCCGGCATCATGCACGGCGACTGTCACCTGGCGAACATGATGTTCGACTACGACGGCCCCGAGGTGGCGGCGATGGTCGACTGGGAGATGTCGACGATCGGCGATCCGCTGCTCGACCTGGGCTGGCAACTGGCAACCAGGCCAGAGCCCGGCACCGTCGGGGCGGGTCTGATGGGCACCCTCGGCACCGTCGGCGGTCTGCCGACCGAGGCGGAGATGATCGAGCACTACGGCAAGTTCTCCGATCGCGATCTCAGTGCCGTCACCTGGTACACCGTGCTGGCCTGCTTCAAGCTGGGCATCGTCCTCGAGGGCACGTACGCGCGGGCCTTCGCGGGCAAGGCGCCCAAGCCGGTCGGCGACTTCCTGCACGCGGTGACGCTGGAACTCTTCGAGCAAGCGAATCAGCTCGCCGAATGATGCCGGATCTCGCCGGTAGTTGGCCGAATATAGATGGAGCATAAAAAGAGGACAATTTAGGCTGACTTCCATGATCGTCCCCGACACCAAGAACTGGACCTGGGTCCTCGAACGCACCTGCTCCGAGTGTGGATTCGATGCCGAGGCCACCGCGTACTCGGCCGTCCCCGAGCTCGTGCTCGACAGTGCCACCCGCCTCGGTGCGGCGCTCGAACGCGACGACGCGCGAGTGCGTCCCGACGAGCTGACCTGGTCGGTCCTCGAATACGGCGCTCACGTGCGCGATGTGTGCCGGATCTTCGATACCAGGCTCGCACTGATGCTCGACGGTGACGGGGTCGAGGCGCCGCGGTTCGAGAACTGGGATCAGGACGCGACCGCCGTCGCCGATCGCTACGACCGGCAGGACCCCGCCGTAGTGGCCCGGGAGCTGGCGCTCGCCGCCGATCGGGTGGCTGCCGCGTTCGGCGCGGTGCCCGCCGATCGGCTCGATCTGCGGGGCGCGCGCAGTGACGGTTCGCTGTTCACGGTCACCTCGCTGGGCCGGTACTTCGTGCACGACGTCGTGCACCACGTCCATGACGTGCGCGGATAGAAATCTCTCGAATATTTTCTAGAACGTGTTTCAGAAACCGGTGATTTGTGGCTAGGGTGAGTGCAGTCACAACGAGGCACGAGCTTGGCGAGAGGTCTACCGGCATGAAGACGAAGGGCGCGATCCTGTGGGGCACCGACCAGGAATGGTCGGTCGAGGAGATCGAGGTCGGCGACCCCGTCGCCGGTGAAGTGCAGATCCGGATGGAAACGGCGGGCATGTGCCACTCCGACCATCACATCGTCACCGGCGCGACGCCGATGCCGGCCTACCCGGTGATGGGTGGGCACGAGGGCGCGGGTGTGATCACCAAGCTCGGCCCGAACTGTCCGGCCGACCTGGCCGTGGGTGACCACGTCATCCTGTCGTTCATCCCCGCGTGCGGCCGCTGTCCCTCGTGCGTCGCCGGCAACATGGCGCTGTGCGACCTGGGCGCCGGACTGCTGATGGGGCAGGCCATTTCGGACGGCACGTACCGCATCCAGGCGCGTGGCGAGAATGTCATCCCGATGTGCCTGCTCGGCACGTTCTCCCCGTACATGACGGTGCACCACACGTCCGTGGTGAAGATCGATCCCACCATCCCGTTCGAGGTGGCGTGCCTCGTCGGCTGCGGCGTACCGACCGGGTTCGGATCGTCGACCCATGTGGCACAGGTGCAGCCGGGTGAGACCGTGGTGATCGCGGGTATCGGCGGCGTCGGCATGAGCGCGCTGCAAGGGGCTGTGCTCTCCGGTGCGTCGAAGGTCATCGCCATCGACCCGAATCCGTGGAAGCGCGAACAGGCGCAGAAGTTCGGCGCCACCCACACCTACGAGAGCATGGCCGCCGCGATCATGCCGATGATCGAGGCCACCGAGGGTCGGATGGCCGAGAAGGTCATCCTCACCATGGGTGAGATGCACGGCGACTACGTCGAGGAGGGCCTGATCCTCACCGGCAAGGCGGGCACTCTCGTCGTCACCTCGATGGGGCGCATGGACGCCGGCGACGTCAAGATGAACAGCTTCCTGCTGTCGATGTTGCAGAAGACGGTGAAGGGCACGATCTTCGGCGGCGGCAACGCTCGCCAGGACGCGCCGCGCCTGCTCTCGCTCTACAAGGCGGGCCAGCTCAATCTCGACGACATGGTCACGCGCACCTACTCGCTCGAAGAGATCAACCAGGGCTACCAGGACATGCTGGACGGCAAGAACATCCGCGGCATCATCCGCTTCACCGAAGCCGACTGGTAGTCAGCTCTTGCCCGCCCGCTCGGCGAGGCGGACCGCGACCTGGGCGATCAGGTCGTACGGAATCGGTTCGCCGAGTGGGAATTTCAAGGTGCCACGGCCCGAGTTGTAGGGCTCGACGGCTTGCTCGAGCGCCTCGTCCCCCTCGGGGACGGGGTACACGCTCACGTGGGACTTCCAGCCCGCGAAGAAGATGAACACCCGGCCGTCGATGGTGGCGGCCGGGATGGCGTAGCTGATCTTTTCGCCCGTGTCGGGCACCGCGCGGTGGATCGTTTCGCGGATCCGCTGCAGGACAGCGCGCTCCGACGGCGGTTGGGCCGCCAGATAGGCGTCGACGGAGTCGGGTTTCTCGGTCATGTCCTCGACTCTAGGCTCTGACCAGCACTTTCTCCGGATGACCCGCGGCCTTCAGTCGCCCGTCCCGCAGCAGCAGACAGTGGTCTGCCCGGCTCGCCTCGTCCAGGTCGTGGGTGGCCTGGACGACAGTCACACCTTCCGTGCTGATCTGCGTCAGAACCCGGGAGATCTCGGTCTGAGACGCCTCGTCCAAGCCCGCCGCCGGCTCGTCCAGCAGCAGTAGATCGGACTCCTGCGCCAAAGCCTGTGCGAGCAGGGAGCGTTGGCGCTGACCGCCCGAGAGGGTGTCGAGCCGCCGGGTCGCCAGGTCGGCGAGCTCCATGCGCTCCAGGCAGGTGCGCGCGATCTCGCGATCCGCACGGGTGAGACGCCGCCACGGTCCGCGGTGCGCCCAGCGCCCCATCGCGACCACTTCTCGCACCGTGATCGGCAGCGTCGGTGGAATCGCTGTGTGTTGCACCACGAAGGCGGGTCGCCGGGTGGTGGACCGGTGCACCGTCCCCTCCTGTGCCGCCACGGTGCCGGCGAGAACGCCGAGCAGGGTCGATTTCCCCGAGCCGTTGGGTCCGACGATCGCGGTCACCTGCCCCCGCGGGATCGTGGCCGTCACCTCGTGGAGTACGGGCCGCCGGGCGTAACCGGCGGTCAGCCGCTCGATCCGGATTGCTGCGTCATCTGTGTGCTGCATCTCACCTCAATTGAAACGATAATCATTTTCAGTATATCGTCTCGCGCTATGGATTGGCTGTTCGCCCCGTTCGAGGTGGCTTTCGTGCAACGCGCGCTGTGGGGTGGGCTGCTCGTGTCGTGCGTATGTGCCCTCGCCGGGACCTGGGTGGTGGTGCGCGGCATGGCATTTCTCGGCGACGCGATGGCGCACGGGATGCTGCCCGGCGTCGCGGTCGCCGCCTTGCTCGGCGGGAACCTGATGATCGGCGCCGCGATCAGTTGCACCGCGATGGCCGCCGGAGTGTCGCTGCTCAGCCGTGGCAAGCGGTTCGCGCCGGATACCGCGATCGGGCTGTTGTTCGTCGGGATGCTCGCGACCGGGGTGATCATCGTGTCGCGGTCGCAGTCCTTCGCGGTGGATCTGACCGGGTTCCTGTTCGGTGATGTGCTCGCCGTGCGTGCCGTCGACTTGTGGTATCTCGTTGCGGCCCTTGGCGTCGCGCTGGTGGTGGCGGTGCTCGGACATCGCGCGTTCGTCGCGCTGACCTTCGATGCACGTAAGGCACACACCCTCGGCCTGCGTCCGAAGCCGGCGCACGCGGCGCTGGTGGGGTTGGTCACCCTGGCGATCGTGGCGTCGTTTCATGTCGTGGGGACGCTGCTGGTCTTCGGATTGCTGATCGCACCGCCCGCCGCCGCGGTGTTCTGGTCGAACCGGGTGCCGGTGGTGATGGCGGTTGCCGCGTTGATCGGTGGGCTGTCCACCGTGGGGGGACTGGTCATTTCGTGGCACGCGGGAACCGCGGCGGGGGCCACCATCGCGGCGGTGGCCGTCGGCGCGTTCTTCGTGTCCGCGCTCGTTTCCGCGGTGCGGGAACGGGTCGGCCGGGTGGGCGTGGTCGCGCTCGCCGCGGTGCCGTTGGTCGGCTGCGGGGCAACGGAGGTTCCGGTCGTCGAGGAGGCGGCGCCGCACGGGTTCGTCGCGGGCGCGGAGGAGATGAGCGAGGCTCAGACACGCGTGGTTGTCGCCGACGGGGCCGGGGCTGTACGGGTGATCGATCTGTCGAGTGGGGAGGTCACGACAGTCGCCGCCGGTTCACCGGAAAGTGTTCGAGCGCAACCGCATTCGAGTGCACCAGGTGGTGCTGCGCCGTCACCGAGCAGTGGCGACCAGAAGGTGTCGACCGTGGGAGCGGTGGGGGACGGGCGTTTCGCGTACCTGAGTTCAGGTGGGTCTATCCAGGTCGTGGACAGCGGAGCGTGGACCGTCGACCACGTCGACCACCGGCACTACTACAAGGCCCCCGTGCGGGAGATCGGTGCGATTGCCGCGACCGACAGTGGTGCGACTACCGGGCCTGGCGCCGCAAGTGTTTCTCCCGCACCGGAAGGCGCCCGCGGGGTTGTCGGGGCGTACAGCGATGCTGCCGTCGCGTCGGTGGTGCTGGACTCCGGCGCGTCGATCTTGTTCGACCGTCCGGCGCTGGACGGCGGCGTCGTCCAGACGCAACGCCGCATCGAGGGCATCGCGGTGCCGTATGCCGAGCGGATCGTGGTGGCTGACAGCTCGGGTCGAGTCGAGGTGCGCGGGCGTGACGGCGCGGCCGGGCGAGTGCAGGCTGCCACGTGTCCGCAGCCGAGAGGGCAGGCCGTTACCAGGCGCGGAGTAGTTTTCGGCTGTGCGGACGGCGCGGTCGTGGTGGCACAGCGCGAGGGCGAGGTCGTCGCCGAGAAGATTCCCTATCCGGCCCAGACCTCGGACCGGGCGAGCGCCTTCACCCACCGCCCCGGCAGCACCACCCTGACCGCGCTCGCGGGCCGCGATGGTGTGTGGACGCTCGACATCAGGAAGAAGACCTGGGCTCGTGTCGCGATCTCCGGCGCGGTCGCGGTGAACACCGCCGGTGAGGGATCGCCGCTGCTGGTGCTCACCCGCGACGGCGTGCTGCACGGCATCGACCCCGGCACCGGCACGGAGACGACGCGGACCGCGCTCATCGCCGGACCCGTCGAAGGAGATCCGGTGATCAATGTCGACCCGGAGCGCGCCTACATCAACGACTCTCGGGCGCGCACCGTCCACGAGATCGCCTACAACGACAATCTTCGCGTCGCGCGCACGTTCTCGCTGGACATCGCGCCCTCGCTGATGGTGGAGACCGGCCTGTGAAGCGCGCGCACATCTCTCACGTTCTGCCCTCGAGCCGACGGCGGGCAACTGCCGTGCCGTCGATACCGCTTCGCCGCTACGACATTGGTCGAATCACGGAGACGATCCGCCGCGCATTCCCGCTCCTGTTCGCGGCTGCCCTGCTCGTGCCGCTGGTGAGTGCGTGCAGCAGCGGGGCCGAGCGGTCCGGGATCGTGGTGACCACCAACATCCTCGGCGATCTGACCCGGGCCGTCGTCGGTGACACGGTGCCGGTGACGGTGCTGATGCAGGCGGGGGCCGATCCGCATTCGTTCGGTATTTCCGCACGTCAAGCCGCCGAGATCGAGCGAGCCGCACTGGTGGTGCACAACGGGCTCGGGCTCGAGGAAGGTGTGGCCCGGCACGTGGGGGCTGCCGCCGGTGCCGGGGTTCCCACCCTCGCCGTGGCCGAGCGAGTGGATCCGATCACCTACACCTCCGATGAGTCGGCGGGACAACCCGATCCGCACTTCTGGACCGATCCGCGCCGGGTGCGCACGGCTGTCGAGGCGATCAGTACCGAGGTGCTTGCCCGGGTCGACGGCATCGACGCCGACACAGTGCGGGCGAACACGCAACGCTACCTCGGCGAGGTCGACGAGCTGGACCGGTGGATGACCGATCGGTTCGCCGCCGTCCCGGCCGAGCGCAGGCAGCTGGTGACCGACCATCACGTCTTCGGGTATCTCGCACAGCGATTCGGATTCCGGGTGATCGGCGCGGTGATCCCCAGCGGCACCACCCTGGCCTCGCCGAGCGCCTCCGATCTCGACGACCTCGCGACCGCGATCAGGACCGCGGGCGTGCGCGCGATCTTCGCCGACTCCGCACAGCCCGATCGGCTGTCGCGCGTCCTCGCCGAACACACCGGGCTACAGGTGCAGGTGATCGCCCTGCACACCGAGTCGCTCACCGCGCCCGGTGGCGGCGCGGCCACCTATCTGGAGATGGCTCGCGCCAACACCGAGGCCATCGCCCGTGGTCTATCCGGGCCCAGCACGTAATGCACGCACAAGAGATGGAGCACTACATGAACAGGTCACGGACCACCACCATGGTGGCCCTGTCCGCGGCACTCGCCTCGGCGATGGCGCTGAGCGGTTGCGGCACAGCGGATTCCGGTCACGACCACCCGCACACGCCCGGTGCCGAACCGATCGCCCTCACCTATGACGGCGGAATCTACGTCCTCGACGGCGCGTCACTGGCCCAGCGGGGCGAGGTGAAGATCGATGGCTACAACCGGCTCAACCCGGTCGGGGACGACGACCATCTGATGGTGTCGACCAAGGACGGCTTCCGCGTCTTCGACGCCTATGAGGCCGCGTTCACCGGAACCCAGTTCCCGGCCGCCAAGCCGGGCCACGTCGTCCGGCACGCGGGTAAGACGGTGCTGTTCGCCGACGGCTCCGGTGAGGTCACCGTCCTCGACACCGCGCAGGTCGACAGCGGTAAGCCGACGGAGGTCTACAAGGCCGCCGCCCCGCACCACGGTGTCGCGATCGAGTTGAGCAACGGGAACATGGTGCTCACCCTCGGCACCGAGGACAAGCGGGTCGGCGTCGTCGCGCTCGACAAGGACCGCAAGGAGCTCACCCGCAACGAGGACTGCCCCGGCGTGCACGGCGAAGCGGCGGCCCAGGGCGAGGCGGTCGTGATCGGCTGCCAGACCGGCGCCCTCGTCTACCGCGACGGCAAGATCACCAAGGTCACCAGCCCCACCGCCTACGGGCGGATCGGCAACATGTCCGGCACCGACGCGTCGCCGATCGTGCTCGGTGACTACAAGCAGGACAAAGACGCCGAACTCGAACGCCCGCAGCAGATTTCGCTGGTGAACACCGTCGACGGCACGCTGCGACTGGTCGACATCGGCACCAGCTACACCTTCCGTTCGCTGGCCCGCGGCCCGCAGGGTGAGGCGCTGGTGCTGGGCACCGACGGCAAGATCCACGTCATCGACCCCGTCGCGGGTGCGGTGGTTCGCACCATTCCCGTGATCGGCAGCTGGCAGGAGCCGCTCGACTGGCAGGTCGCCCGCCCGAACCTGTTCGTTCGCGACGGCGTCGCCTACGTGAGCGACCCCGCGTCCAAGCAGGTGCACCGTGTCGACCTGGCCGCCGGAAACATCACCGCCAGCGCCACTCTGGCCGCCACGCCGAACGAGCTGACCGGCGTCACCGCGCACTGATCGAGGTCACCACGCTCGCCCGTGTTCGTTTCGGGGAACACCGGGCGAGCGTGGTGCTCGTCGGTTCGGATCGTGGACTCAGGCGGCGCACCGCACGACGACCTCGCGCAGGTTGCGGCTGCGCACATCGTCGAGAATCGCCATACCGAGGCGATTCATGCTGTAGCCGAAGCCCACTCCGGTTGCCGGGTCGGCGAATCCGAAGGAGCCGCCCAAACCGGTGGTGCCGTACGCGCGTTTGTCCGAGCCGAAGCGGAACGTGCCGCGCGACTTGCGGAAACCGAGGTGGTAGCGGCTCTTGGTGTGCAGCACCAGATCGTCGGCGGGCACATCGTCGGCGGTGTCGGCGGCGGCCAGCAGGTCGAGAACGTCCTCGCTGATCGGCAGCACACCGGTGCGGCCCGCGGCGGCGCCGTAGACCTTCGCCAGCGCGCGGGCATTACCGACGCCGTTCATGCCGGGCCATTCGATTTCTAGGAACTCCCGTCGCGCGGCGCGGGCGGGAGCGCCGGGGCGCGGATTGGTCAGGGCCGCGTAGGAGTATCCGCGCTTGGCATAGACCTCACCGCCGATGCGCAGCGGCAGATCGCGCCACTCGTAGCGCCAGATGTCCCAGCCCTTGGTCGCCGAGAGCTGGGCGACCCGGTCCATCGACTCGGTCTCGGGCAGTCCGATGAACAGATCGGCGCCGACCGGGGCGGCGATCTCCTCGGCGAAGAATCGCCCGAGACTTCGGCCCGCCGGATCCACCCGCCGCAGCAGTTCGCTCTGATACAGCCCCAGCGTGAGCGCGTGATAACCGTGCCGAGTGCCCGGCTCCCAGGCCGGCTTCTGCGCGGCCAGCAGTTCGCCGAGGGCCTCGCGGTCGACCAGTTCGCGCAGTTTCACGATCCGGTCCAGTCCCGACAGCCCGGCCTGATGGTCGATCAGCTGACGCACCGTGATGCGCTCCTTGCCGTGCGCGGCGAACTCCGGCCAGTACTTCGCCACCGGGGCCTCGTAGTCGAGCAGCCCCCGCGATACCGCCGCCGCGAGGGTGAACGCCGACATTCCCTTCGATGAGGAGAACACCGGCACGATCGTGTCGCGCTCCCAGGCCACCTCGCGCTTGCGGTCGCGATGGCCTGCCCACAGGTCGACCAGGGGTTGGTCACCGGAGTAGACGGCGACGGCGGCGCCGATCTCGCCGTGCTCGGTGAAGTTGCGGCGGAAGGCGTCGGCGACGGGGCCGAAACCGGCCGCCACGTCGCCGTGGATCGATGGTGCGGGACTCATGGTGTCCACGATCGTAGCCGCGTCTCGTACGCTGCCGATATGCGATCGTTGCAGCAGGTACAGCACTGGCCGGTCGAGAACGCCGCCGCCGCCGTCGTCACCGCAGGCACGGTGTCGAGCATCGGCGACACCGAACGGGTGTTCCGGCTGGCCTCGGTCACCAAACCGCTCGTCGCCTACGCCACCCTCGTGGCGCTCGAGGAAGGTGCGGTCGAACTCGACCAACCGGCGGGTCCGCCCGGTTCGACCGTGCGGCATCTGCTGGCCCACACCTCGGGCGTCGCGTTCGCCACTCCCGAAGTTCTCGCCGCACCAGGGGCCCGGCGTATCTACTCGAGCGCGGGCTTCGAACTGCTCGCCGATTTCCTCACCGAGCACACCGGGATCGAATTCCCGCAGTATCTGCGTGAGGCGGTTTTCGAGCCGCTCGGTATGCGCACGGCGGTCCTCGACGGTTCCGCCGGCCATGCGGGCAGTGCTTCCCTCGCCGACCTCACGCTATTCGCCGCCGAGTTGCTGACACCTCAATTGATATCTCAGCAAACTCTGGACGACGCGACCTCGGTGCAATTCCCCGACCGCAACGGAGTCCTGCCCGGATACGGCTCCCAGCGCCCCAACGACTGGGGATTGGGATTCGAAATCCGCGACGGGAAAACCCCGCATTGGACGGGGGCAACCAATTCCGCCCGCACCTACGGGCACTTCGGGCAGTCCGGCACGTTCCTCTGGGTCGATCCGGAAATCGGAGTGGCGACAATCGCGTTGAGCGACGAGAATTTCGGGGACTGGGCCAGAGCGGCGTGGCCGAAATTCAGCGATTCCGTTATCGCAGAGACACATAACACGCAGTAAAGTAACACGCGCAACACCGCACACTTCAGTACACTCGTGCCACGCCAGACCACGACGGGCCGTTGGGGAAGACGTTCCTTGTCGAGGCTGGAGGTGTTGGTAAGTGCGCGCATCGAGTCAGTTCGCTGACGCGACGGCGGGTGTGGTCTACATCCACTCATCGCCTGCCGCGTTGTGCCCTCACGTGGAATGGGCGCTGTCCACCGCGCTGTCGTCCCCCGCGAAATTGCGCTGGAACACCCAACCGGCCGACGGACAACTCCGCGCCAGCAGCGACTGGGTCGGCCCCGTCGGCACCGCGGCCCGGATAGCCCAATCATTGCGCACCTGGCCTGTACTCCGTTTCGAAGTCACCGAGGACCCCAGCGAAGGCGTCGACGGCGAACGCTACAGCTTCGTCCCCGCCCTCGGCCTCTGGCACGGATCCACCGGCGCCAACGGTGACGTGATGCTGGGCGAGATGCGATTACGCGCCTTACTCCAAGCCGCCAAAGAACTGGACGTCCACGGAACCTTCGACCTCTCCACCGAACTCGACCGAGCATTGGGCGCACCCTGGGACGAGGATCTCGAGGCGTTCCGTCAAGGGACCGACAACGTCGGCGCGGAAGTCACCTGGCTGCGACGGGATGTGGGCTGAACCCTGAACCGTGCGCCGCGGCGTTCATCGTGACCGGCCGGTCGCGGTCAGTCGGCGAGGTCCATGCGGAGGAACTCGGTGATGCGGAGGAGTTTCGGTGGGCGGGGGATTTCCGGGGGAAGTGCCTGGAACGCTTCGTCTCTGCCGACGACGCGGGGTGCGGTGAGGGCTACTTCCCGGCCGTCCGTGCGGAGTTGCGCGGTGCCTGCGGCCAGGATGTTCTGCACCCAGTCCGAGGCTGATCCGTAGACGAGGACGAACAGGTAGCCGCCGTCGACGGGGTGGGCGTCGAGTGGGGTGCGGTAGGTCTTTCCCGAGGAGCGGCCGGTGTGGGTGAGGACCGGCCATTTTCCGCCTGCGACAGCGCGGGGGTTGAAGACGCGCTTGTTGATGTGGCCCCACCAAATCGGCATAGGCATGAGGTGCTCCCTTGTTCGGGCCGGTGTGACTTACACTTGTAAGGCTGACTTACACCTGTAAGGTTGTCAACACTTCGTCACCGAGGAGGTCCCATGCCCGTACGGCAACCGCTCAGCCGCGATCGTGTGCTGGAGGCCGCGATTCGGGTCGCCGATCGTGGGGGAGTGGAGGCCATCACGATGCGGCGGGTGGCGCAGGAGCTGGGCGTGGAGGCGATGTCGCTCTACAACCACGTGCCGAACAAGGACGCGATGCTCGACGGGGTCGTCGACGCGGTGTTCGCGGCGATCGAGTTGCCGAAGTCGGGCAGTGCGCAGTGGCGGGAGGCGATCCGCGACAGGGCCTGTTCGGCGCGTTCGGTACTGGCGCGACACAGCTGGGCGCTCGGGCTGATGGATTCCCGCCGGAATCCCGGATCGGCGACGCTGCGTCATCACGACGCTGTTCTCGGAGTTCTTCGCGAGGCCGGGTTCTCGCTGCCGATGGCCGCGCACGCGGTCTCGCTGATCGACAGCTACGTCGGCGGGTTCGTCCTGCAGGAGGCGAACCTGCCCGTGTCTGTGCCTGCCGACGTCGAGGAAGTCGCGGGCGGCATCCTCGCGAACCTTCCGGCAGGCGAGTTGCCGTATCTCACCGAGATGATCGTCGACCACGCACTGCGACCGGGGTACGACTACTCGAGCGAGTTCGGGTTCGGTCTGGATCTGATCCTGGATGGGCTCGAGGCGCGCCGAGCTTCGCGCTGAGGCGCCAGCCCCCGATTGCTGGGGCACGGCCGTCCTTGTTTCGAAATCCTCTGTGGTGCAGCATCAAACGTGTGATGAACAGACGAATTTCTGGAGCCATCCTCGCCGCGTCAGCCGCGGCTGTCGCCTTCGGTCCCGGCGCGCCCGCAAGCGCGGCGACCCCGTTCGTAGCGCCCGAGATCAGCTTCGCCGGTACCGCGGCGGGCACCGTCACCGCCACCCTGCGCAACCCGAACGACCGGGGCCAGTGCTGGGCCGAAGCGGGCGTCGGTCCCGAGAACAACCACGTGTTCTTCGGTGACAGCGCCCCGGAATCGCTGGCCGACCCCGGCAAGACGGTCGTGACCTCGCTCGACGGTCTCGAGCCCGGCAGCACGATCACCGCCCGCGGTGGCTGCGTCAACGGCGCCGAGTTCGCGTTCTCCGAGTTGGTCACGGTCACCGTACCGGCCGTGACCCCCTCGACCGGAAGTTTCGGCTTCTAGGTTCGCTGACAGCCGCGGCCGGTGTGCCGCGGCTGTCCTCACTCGCCTGTGCGTCGCGGCGGGAGGGCGACACGGTCGAGATCGTGGGCGAGGACGGCGCCGGGGAAGTCTGCCTGCTCGATGAACAGGTGGTCCTCGCGTTCGGTATAGCGCTCCGAGAAATGCGTCAGAACAAGGGTTTTCACACCGCAGGAACGCGCGACCTCGCCCGCCTGACGCGCCGTGAGATGGCCGCGTTCGTGCGCCTGATCCGTCTCCGAGTCGAGGAAGGTGGACTCGATGATCAGCATGTCGACGCCATCAGCGAGCTCGAAGACGTTGTCGCACAGGCGCGTATCCATGACGAACGCGACCTTCTGGCCCGGCCTCGGCGCCGAGCATTCCTCCAGCAGCGGTCCGGACAGCTCGCGGATCGCGGCGCCGGAAATGCCGTGCTCACGCAACTTCTCGGGCAGAAACGTTCGGCTGTCCGGTTCGGCGAGGCGATAGCCGTACGTGGGGATGCTGTGGGCGAGGGAAAGCGCGGTGAGGGTGAAACCGTTGCCCTGCAATGTTTCGCCGGGACCGCTCACCGGGTGCTCGATCAGTGTGGGAGAGCCGTAGTAGCTCGTCGCGTACCGCAACCGGTCCCAGTACTCGGCGTTCTCGCCGGGGTAGACGGCGTGCACCCCGTGGGGCACCCCATCGCGTCCGAGCCGCTGCACGATGCCTGGAACGCCCAGCGAGTGGTCACCGTGAAAATGGGTGATACACAACCAATTCAGTTCGGTCGCGGAGGCGCCCGCGTGCGCCATCTGACGTTGCGTGCCCTCGCCGGGATCGAACAGCACACCCTGCCCGTCCCAGCGCAGCAGGTAGCCGTTGTGGTTGCGACGGCGGGTGGGCACAGCCCCGGCTGTGCCGAGGACGACGAGTTCTCGTGTCGACATCGACCCATCCTGGCGGGTCGCCGTGTCGGTGTCACGTCGATTCGAATGACGGACGCGACGACCGGGTGCGCGGAGGAAGGTGATGGTGAGATGGACCGAGTGCGTGCCGCCCGCCGAGGCCCGTACCGATGACACAGCTTCCGGAGGACGACGATGGATCTGTTCGACTACGACGCCGAACTACGTCTGCACACTGCTCACTTCTTCGCGGCCGCGAGGGTCGGAGCCGGTGATCGCGTGCTCGACATCGGTTGTGGCACAGGACAGACCACGCGCGAGGCGGCTCGCGCGGCCGTCGACGGGAGTGCGGTGGGCGTCGACATCTCGGAGGTGATGCTCGAACAGGCCCGTCGCATCAGCGCCGACGAAGGGCCGTCGAATGTCAGTTTCGAGCTGGCCGATGCGCAGGAGAACACCTTTCCGCCCCTGTACTTCGACCTCTGTATCAGCAGGTTCGGGGTGATGTTCTTCGCCGATCCGGTCGCCGCGTTCACCAACATCGCACGCGCATTGCGTCCGGGCGGTCGTCTCGCGTGGCTGGTCTGGCAAGGCCACGACCGCAACGAATGGGCGACGGTGTTCAGCGACGTCCTCGCCGCGTCGATCGCCACGCCCGGCCGCGGACCCTTCTCGCTGGCCGACCGGACCGCGACCGAATCCATGCTGACGACAGCGGGTTTCACCGACATCGACTTCACCGAGATCGACGACCCCGTCTACTACGGTCCCGACAGCGCGGCCGCCTACGACAACCTCCTCCGCCTGACAGGTTTCACAGCCTTCCTCACCGCGCTCGAGCCCACGAAAGCCGACCGAGCCCGCACACGGTTGCGCGAGATCCTGGCCGACCATGAGACAGAAACCGGTGTGTATTTCGACTCACGCTCGTGGCTCATCACCGCTCGTCGCCTTTGAGGGGGCCTTCCGGGATCCTTGCTCGCAGGTCCGCAGCGGCGACGGACGAACCGCAGCCCGAGGAAGGAGCCGGACAGCACGAAATTCGGACGATACCGAGGTGCGTATCGGTTGCCGACGAGTTTGGGGCGGGTGAATCCTTTCGGGGCGCCGGTGCCTCTTATGTGTGTCGCGACGGACGTCGGGACAGGACACGGAGGTTTGTTGTGGTCATCGGTATCGGTGTTGTCGTCGGTCTGGTGTTGCTCTGCACGTGCATGGTGGTCGTGAAGCGCAAACGAGCTGGGCGTGGGTGAGTCGCGGTGGCCCGATGAGCGATTGATCGTCGCCGCGCAGGGTGGTGACGTGGATTCGATCGCGGCGCTGGTGGTGGGTTCGCATCCACATATCCAGCGCTTCGCCCATTCCCTGTGCGCCACACCGGAAGACGCCGAGGATGCGGCGCAGGAGGCGCTGATCATCC
Source organism: Nocardia sp. NPDC055050 (assembly GCF_053608345.1). Lineage (NCBI taxonomy): Bacteria > Bacillati > Actinomycetota > Actinomycetes > Mycobacteriales > Nocardiaceae > Nocardia > Nocardia sp. NPDC055050. The sequence goes on along the minus strand of NZ_JBSGVG010000031.1, from coordinate 33,932 downwards.
TGTATCGCAAGATCGGGATGTTGCGGGCCTCGGGTGCGCTGGCGTCGTGGATGTTCCGGATCGTTCGCAACGAGTGCCTGCGTCGGGCGCGGACGGGTCTGCCGGGACGAGTCCTCCTGCAGGACACCGTCGCGGCTGCTTCGGCCGAGGACGAAGTACTGCGACGTCTGGAAGCGGGCAGGGTGGCGGCCGCGGTCGCCGATCTGCCCGCCGACCAACGCAGCGTGCTGATCATGCGCGACATCCAGGGCTACAGCGGGCGGATGGTCGCCGATGCGCTCGGGCTCAGTACGGCGGCGATGAAATCACGGCTGCACCGGGCCCGGGCGACAGTTCAACACGCGCTACAGGCCACGCCTGATGAGGCTGCCGGAGGAAATGATGAGCGATGATTTCGCGAGTAAGTCCATGGTCGAGCACCTGGTGCGCGGCGGGGTGGGGTTCGGCGCGCTGATCGGGTCGGTGGCGCTGATCCCGGTGGTCGGGCCGATCAGCTTGTTGCTGCTGCCCGTGGGTTTGATCGCACTACGCGGGTGTCCGACGTGCTGGGCGATCGGACTGATGCAGACCCTCTCGCGGGGTCGGCTCCAGCGCTCCTGTGAGGGCGGCCAGTGCACGCTGACCGTCAGCGACACCCACCGAGTCGCTTCCTAGGAGCTGACGGCTTCGAGCGGTCGCCGATCCGGCCGACCGCTCGAAGCAGCTCACGCCGCGCCGAGCAGGGGCAGGCACGGTGCGAGTCCGTCGATCTCGACGGTTGTTCGCTGCAGGCTCTCCCATTTCGCGCGCGAGAGACGTACTCGGCGCTGGACGGTGGCCTTTCCGCGCACAGTGAGGCGCCGGATCCCGTCCGGCTCGTAGCCGAGCTTCTCGGAGACTCGCAACGATGGCGAGTTGTCGGCGAAGGCGCCGGATGTTGCGTCGGTGGCTTCGAGCCCTGCGAAGGCCAGGTGGAGGACCGCTGCGCGCATTTCGGTGCCGATGCCTCGCCCTTGATGTCGAAGACCGATCCAGGAGCCGGTGTCGACCTCACGCAACGTCGCGTAGTCGCGGGCGGCGATCGCCTGCTGTCCGACGATTCGGCCGTGCTCGAAGACCGCGAGGTTCAGCGTCCAGTTGCCGGGGGACCAGTTGCCGAGTCGGAGCCAGTGGTATTGGACCACCGAGCGTGCTCGTTCGCGGGGAGGAAGGTCGGTCCACGGGACGGCGAACGGCATGCGGTCAGGGTCGTGGACGCCGTCGGCCGCGAGCTCGGCCAGCTCGGCGAGCTCGGCATCCGAGGGCAAGCGCAGTTCCAGGCGGGGTGTGGACAGTCGCAGTCCGAACAGCGGCCAGTGATCGGTGAGCATGAGTCATTCTGCGGGGCGGACCCGACCCTTCTCACCTCATTTTCAATGGCAGTGAATCCCCAGCGCCGCAGGTGAACCGAGAGTACGAACTCCTGTCCGGACCGAGCGCGGCTTCCGCGTGATCTCCGGGTGTGGTCCAGGGTTGTTCCGGATGTGTGGACGGTGGGGGATTCCTAGGGTCGGATGATGCGCAGATTCTCGATCGTTGCCGCGATGGCGGTTGTCGTCTCCTTGGTGGGGTGTGCGAGTCCGGCGGACGGTCCCGAGGTCTCGCCCTCCGAGAACCGCGCGGAATCGTCCGGCCGGGTGCAGCGGGTGCGCGACGACATCGACGCGGCAGTGGCCTCGGGGGTGTCGGGGGTGATCGCGACACTCACCGAGAACGGCAAGACCACCACGTTGGCCGCCGGTGTCGGCGATCAGGCCACCGGGGTGCCGATTCCGGTCGAGCCGCCGCAACGGGTTCGGGTCGGCAGCGTGTCGAAATCCTTTGTCGCGGCGATCGTGCTGCAACTCGTGGCCGAGGGGCGAATACAACTCGACGAGCCGATCGAAACCTATCTGCCCGGCTCGATCGTCGGTGACGGCGTCGACGGACGGGCCATCACGGTGCGTCAGATCCTGCAGCACCGCAGCGGGTTACCGGAGTTCGCCGACGCACCGGAGATCGACGAATACCGCGCCGCTCTCGACCATCGGACGTTCACACCCGCCGAACAGCTCGCCATCGCCTTGCGGCGGCCGGCGAAGTTCGCACCGGGTGCCCGCTTCACCTATACGAACACGAACTATCTGGTTGCCGCGATGCTCGTCGAGCGCGTCACCGGACGCCCCTATGCGGATACCTTGCAGGACAGGATCATTCGCCCGCTGGGCTTGACCGGCACCTACCTGCCCGCTACCGGCGAGCACGATATCCGCGGTCCGCACCCGCACGGCTACGCGCCGATCGACGGCACTCGCACCGATGTGACCCGGATCGAGCCCTCGGTGCCGTGGGCGGCAGGCGCGCTGGTCTCCACCGGCGAGGACCTGAACCGATACTTCCTCGACCTGGTGGCGGGAAAGGTGGTGGCGGAACCGGAACTGCAGCAGATGCTCGCCACCTTGCCGACCGGCGTGGACAGCATGCCCGAATACGGTCTCGGCGTGATGTCGGCCGAACTGTCCTGCGGCACCCGCTATATCGGGCACACCGGCGGAATCACCGGGTACGCCACCTTCGCGGGCGCCACCACCGACGGGCGGGCCGCCACGATCGTCTGGACCGAGCCGCCCAGCGAACAGCCGGACATGACGGCGATCCTGACCCGCGCCCTGTGCCCCTGACTCGGCTAACCCCCGAACAGCAGATACAGCCCGGTGAACGTGAAGCCGACCATGGTCAGCATCAATGCCAGCTGGCCGGTCAGCCGGTGACGCGGTGGGAGAAGAACTAGGCAGCGATCGTGCGCGGCGGCGACACCGAGGATGTGGCCGATCAGGACAGCGAGCACTTTGCAGGTGGCGAGCACACTCGGATGACTCGACAGCACGTAGGCGACGTCTCGATCGGCCAGGCCCGCGATGTTCCATCCACGGTCGAGTGGGTCCGCGAACAGCAGGACTGTCGCCTGCCCCTTCTCGAGGAGGAACGTGAGGTAGTGGGCGATCAGATAGCCCGCCACGATCGGGGTGAGACTGAGTGCCAGCCGCCGCGGCAGCAGCGCTCGATCGGCGTGGGAGAGGCCGCCGGTGGCGCGCGCGGCGACGGAGAACAACCCGCCCACCACCCCGATGAAGACCAGCAGTCCGGCCGTGCGCACCAGTGTCGCGTCGACGACCGGGGCCAGATCGTCGAGCAGTTCACGCCACCGCGGAAAAGCGGAGAAGCTGTCGAAGGCGGTGGATCCGAGCAGCGTCGCCGCGACCGCGACAGATCCGGCGAGTCCGGGAGTCCCCGCGAGATTGTTCAGCGGCATCCGCAACACCGGCTGCCCGGCGTGGTCGCGGCCGTAGGCGCTCAGGTGCGCCAGCAGCGTGCTGTACACCTCGAGCGGATCGGCCCGCTCTGCCCAGACGGTGCCGAACAGCGTGAGACCGATCGTGGTCACGACCAGATAGCCGAGCAGCCAGGTGAGCACCGAGCTCACCGACCCCGGTGCGCGCCAAGCCAATTCCAGCCACACGAAGGAGAACAGGCCCGCGGCGGCCGGGAGGTAGCCCCACTCCTCGCGATAGCGGAGAAGTCCCTGCTCCGGCGGGCGCCGCAGCAGGAGGCAGCCGAATCGATGGATCGCCCGGACCGGCGAAACGACTTTCCAGACCGGTCCGATCAGCAGGGACGCCACCATCACCCCGACCCAGACGCCGATGTACAGCACTCCCGGCACCGGATTCAGGGCCGGATCCGAGGAGCCGAACACCGCGATGACGAGCACGCAGCCGGTGACCACCACGCTCGCCACGGCGATGACCGTCCGCGTCGCGCGGGCATCGATCATCCGGCGAACCGGCATGGGCAGTGGGAATCCCGGTGAGTCGGGGTCGAGCCGGGGTCGACGCCAGGCGAGGAACAGCAGGGCGAACGAGAAGGTGAGCGCCCACGCCGCGCCGATCAACGCGTAGGTGAGCGGAATCGGCAGGTCAGCGGCGCCGTTGAGGCCGTGGGCGAGGGAATTCACTGCCGGACCAGCAGCGTCGTCACCGTCCGTCCGAGGTGGTGCAGCTCGATCTCCACCCGGCCCGGCACCGTCACGGTGAAGTCGAACTGCTGGCCGGACGCCGCGGCGACGGGAAAGGTGTGCGTGGGGGCCGAGTGGACATGCAGTTCGTCGGTGGCGTCACTGTCGACCCGCAGCACGATGCGTTGCCCGGTCGTGGCTTCGGTGCGCGTATTGGCCGGGGACACCGCGCCGTTCGCGATCCGGATGTCGATGATGCGGGCCGTGCTCGCGGGCTCGCCGGCCGGCTCGGACTCCGCACCCGATGAGCAGCCCACCAGCAGCGAACCCGCGGCGACCGTGACAAAGCCGTACCGGAGCCGACGAGGGGTCACGGATTCTCCTCGGTGCGGTCGATCGGCACGGATTGTGCTCGTGCGTCCTCGTTTTCGCGCTTCTCCGCGCGCCGGTCACGCATCGCGATGAACAGCACCAGGCCGACCAGTGCCACCGCGGGCAGGAAGGCCGGGATCGCCAGCAGGAGGGAGTGGTCGGCGAGGATGTCGACGTGCTCCTGGCCGATCATGGTCCGACCGTCGCCCGCTGGTCCGGTGTGCTGCCCGCCGCCAGATACCGGTCGTTGACGCGGGCCGCACCCCACGCCATCGCCGCGATCAAGGCCAGGCTGCACGCCAGCACCACCAGGCCCGCCAACCCGATCAGCCAGGACGGATGATCGAAGGACCGCTCACGCTGCAGGACCGAGATCTCCTCGACGAACGGCCGCGTGAAGCTCGCGGGCGCGGGTACCTCCGCGGCGCCGATGCCGCGATCGAGCGGCATGAAGATCGGAAGCGCGGATTGCATGCGCCCGTCCTGCAGGCGCAGCAGTGTCTTCCAGGTGCCGTGCACGGGTACGGGCCGGGTGGAGACGAAGTGGTCGTCGGCGACGCGACGCAGCTTGTCCACGACTAGGCCGTGGCCGGGGCTGTCGTCGCCGGTACCGCCCTGCCAGGCCAGGATCTCCACCCACTCCGGATCGGAACCGATGAGATCGCCGGGGGAGAGCCGGATGTCGGCGGTGACCATCCGCCCACCCTGCTCGGGAGCGGCGTCGGTCAGCGCGACTGTCGCCGACGCGTTCTCCGGTACCCGGATGATCAGCCCGTTCGCGGTCGCCGCTGCCGCGATCACCACCGCGGCGACCACGAGTCCACGCCGCACCGCAGGTCTGGGCAGTGCCTCGCCGCGCAAGACGGTGCCGAGCATCGCGCCGATCACACCGCCCGCCACACCGACCGGCACCGCCATCGCGAGCAGTTCCAGCCACATCCCGCCGACCCAGGGATTGACGAACATCCGCTCGATCCACAGCGATTCGAGCCAGATGCCCACCGTCGCCACACCGAGCCCGGTGAGCGCACCCCACCAGAGCGGTCGGCGAATCAGCGGAACAAGGGCGAGCAGTTCGACCACGATCGCGGCACCGAGGTAGAGCGGGAACACATTGCGTGGCGCCTCGAATCCGGTGCCGACGAGGACCGCCACGATGGACCGCACGCAGAAGGCGAAGGCCACGAGCAGCAGTGTGCTGAGTGGGCCGAGCGTCAACCGCGCCGAGATCAGCGCGATCGTGGCGGCGAAGACGATCAACATCGGTTGCAGCACCAGCCGGAACTGTTCGACGCCGAAGTCGAACTCCACCTGGAACACCGACAGCCCGATCACCAGGCCGCCGAAAGCGAAGGCCTGGATCGCCCACAGCATCCGCCCGTCGGTCCGTTCGGGGTCGGGCCGGTTGTAGCGGCCTTCGAGTTCGAGCAGGAGCACCCCGATCAGCGACAGACCGGCGCCGCCGATGAGCATGAGGTGGGTGGGTCCCCAGAGCGTGACGTCCTGGCCGAACAGCCGGTGCCAGATGTCGTCGAGCGGGAAACCGATCAGCGCGTACAGGCCGGCACCGGCGATCAAGATGCCGCCCACGGGGGCGTACCAGTCGCGGGTGATCTTCACCGCGGCCCTGCCCGGCTTCTCGTCGAGCGGCAGGATGATCGCGAGCATGCCCGCCATGAAGAGGAAGAACAGGCCGACGAGGATGAAATAGTGCGCCGGGTTGGCCAGCGGCCCGTCGTCGCGGCCCTTGCCGACATGCAGGCTCACGTCCCAGATGAAGCCGAGAAACGCGGTCAGGATGGTCGCGAGGAACATCGCGATCGGCAGCGCTACCCAGCCGGGACGGTTCATGAGGCGGCCGCTGAAGTCGGCCAGCCGTTGCAGCCAGGTGATGCGTCGCGTCCGGTGCAGGTAGGCCACCCACAGCAGCACCGCGCCGACCACCGCGGCAGCTCCTGTCATCAGCGCCACCTGATCGAGGGCAGCGCCACCGCCCTCGGTGCCCGGGGCGGCCAGGATCGTCGACGGATCGCTCAACACTGTGGCCACGGCAGTCCTCCGATATGTCGAAGCGCCCGGTCTGCGGGGTAACGAACAGTATCCCGAATTCCGCGCTACACCGATACCCCGCGCGCGGGTCGCGGTCGAGGGGCTCAGCCGCGCGAGGTGTCTACCCGGCCGGACGCAGCTGCTCCCGGTACTGCTCGCCCCAGGTCTCCATCAGCTCGATGATCGGGACGAGACCGCGGCCGAACTCGGTCAGCTCGTACTCGACCCGGGGTGGGACCTCCGGATACACGGTGCGGGTGAGCACGCCGTCGCGCTCGAGTTCGCGCAGCTGCGCGGTCAGCATTCGCTGGGTCACGTGCGTCATGGCGCGGCGCATCTCGGTGAACCGGGCCGTACCCTCGCTCAGCTGGAAGACGATCATGCCCTTCCATTTGCCGCCGATCACATCGAGGGTGACCTCGACCGGGCAGTCGAAATCGAGATCCTGCTTACGTTTGGCCATACACATCCTCGTCTCACCGGCAAAGGTATGAAAAAGGGTACTGGGTAACAGAAATGTGCGTTCTTACGCGGATATTCCCCGTCGGGCAGGCTCGATCCAGCAAGCAGATTCGGTCCCGACAGGAGTTTCAGAGATGGCCCAGCTACTTCAGCTCGATGCCAGCCCGCGCCGATCGCGCTCCCACACCCGCACGCTGGTCGGGGAGTTCGTCGCGCGCTGGAGCGAGGGCAGGCCCGGTGACACGGTGATCCGCCGCGACCTCGGCCACGAACCGCCTCCGCACCTCACCGAGGAGTGGATTGCCGCCGCTTTCACCCCACCGGGGGCGCGCACCCCGCAGATGCGCGACACCCTCGCCTACAGCGACCAGCTGGTGGACGAGCTGTTCGCCTCCGACGTGCTGGTACTCGGAGTCCCCATGTACAACTTCGGGGTACCGGCCATGCTGAAGGCCTACATCGACCAGATCGTCCGGGTCGGGCGCACCTTCTCCTTCGATCCCGAGGCCGCGGCTCCGTACACACCACTCACCTCCGAAAAGCGCGCCTTCGTCATCGTCGGCACCGGCGACGCCGGCTACGAGACGGGCGGTCCGCTGGCGAGCATGAACCACGTGGAGCCGTACCTGCGCACGGCTCTGGGTTTCATCGGCATCGATGAGGTCGAGTTCGTGTACACCGGCAACGACGAATTCGGCGGGGAGCGCCTCCAACGGTCCCTCGAACGCGCCCGCGACCGGGTAGCCGACCTGACTGTCGAGCGTGAAGTTGTCGATCTGGCGGGTTGAGCAGCGGCTATCACGCCGAAACCCCGGACATGGCCCGGGGTTTCGGTAACCGACCTGAGTGATTCAGGGTCAGCGAGTGGCGATGATCGCCGAACCATGGCCGAAGAGACCTTGATTCACCGCGATGCCCGCGCGGGCGTTGTCCACCTGGCGGCCGTCGGCCTGGCCGCGCAACTGCCAGGTGAGCTCGCAGACCTGGGAGATGGCCTGTGCGGGGATGGCCTCGCCGAAGCAGGCGAGTCCGCCGCTGGGGTTCACCGGTACCCGTCCGCCCAATGTCGTTGCGCCACTGCGCAGCAGAGCCTCCGCTGCACCCGTCTCGCAGAGCCCGATGTCCTCGTACCAGTCCAGTTCCAGCGCGGTGGAGAGGTCGTAGACTTCCGCGAAGGACAGGTCGGCGGGACCGATTCCGGCCTCTTCGTAGGCGGCGTGCGCGATGGCGGACCGGAAGGTGCGTGACGGAGGCTCGACGGCCACGGCGGAATCCGTCGAGAAATCCGGCAGATCGAGCACGGTCTTCGGGAACGTCGGCGTCACCGTCGACAGCGCGGAGATGCGCACCGGATCGGCGATGCCGTGGCGGCGTGCGTAGTCCATCGACGTCAGCACCAGCGCGGCCCCGCCGTCGCTGGTCGCGCAGATGTCGAGCAGCCGCAACGGATCCGACACGATCGCCGAAGCGGAGATCTCCTCGACCGAGACCTCCTTGCGGTATCGGGCATTCGGGTTGTTCAGGCCGTGCCGGGAGTTCTTCACCTTGACCGCGGCGAAGTCGTCGAGAGTGGCGCCGTGCAACGCCATGCGGCGGCGGGCGTAGAGCGCGAAATAGATCGGGTTGGTGGCGCCGAGCAGATGGAAGCGCAACCAGTCGGGGTCGTCGCGGCGCTCGCCACCGACCGGCTGGAAGAAGCCCTTCGGCGTGGTATCCGCGCCGACCACCAGCGCCACCTCGCACAGCCCGGCCAGGATCTGGGCGCGCGCGTTGGCGATGGCCTGCGCACCGGAGGCGCAGGCGGCGTAGCTGCTCGAGATCTGCGCACCCGACCAGCCGAGCGCCTGCGCGAAAGTCGCGCCCGAGACGAAACCGGGATAGCCGTTGCGGATGGTGTCGGCGCCGGCGATGTAGCCGACGTCGCGGTGGTTCAGCCCGGCATCGGCCAGCGCCGCACGCGCGGCCACCAGACCGTATTCGACGAAGTTGCGCCCCCACTTGCCCCACGGGTGCATGCCCGCGCCGAGGACGGCGATGTCGCGATCATTCGTGTCAGTCATTGACCGGCCTCCACATCCACACCGTGTGTTCTGCGTCCTCGTCCTCGTACAGCGTCCCGACGGTCAATTCGACCGGCATGCCGACGGCCAGATCGTCGACGGTGAGACCGCGCACGACCTGCCCGAGAATCACCATCTGCTCGACCTCGAGCTCCACGGCCGCGACGACATAGGGCACGAAGGGATCGGCCGAGACGTAGGGCGCGGGCGGCTTGTACCGGGCGTCGGCGTACGACCAGATCCGGCCGCGCGTGGAGAACAGGTACTCGACGAGTTCGGAGCCGTCGTGGGTACCTGTGCACTGGGGGTTGCGGCAGGCGAGTGTGTTCTTCGGGAAGTACGGCGTGCCGCAGTCGTTGCAGCGAGTTCCTTTGAGGCGTACCTGGCCGTCGTCCGCAGTGAACCAGTCAGCCACGGCGGGGCGTTGTTCTTTCTGCACGTGGCCGACGGTATAGGAACACGTTCTACTTTGGGGCGGAATTCCGTTCCAGCGCTGCTCGGGCGCGGGTACGGTGAGCGGATCGAGGATGCGATGACATCGATCTGGAGTACCGCGCGATGGGCACCAAAGCTATTGACCCGCAGTCGATCCGCAACGTCACGATCATCGGCGATGCCGAGGAGACGGCGCGAGTGGTTCATCGCCTGCGCCGATGTTTCGGCGACACCGAGAACACGGTCCACTGGTCGATGGACGGTATCGAGCACACGATTCGCGTCACCGAACTGTCGAGCGACGCGCTCATCGCCGACTTGGAGCGATCCATTCGCGTCGCCGACGGGGTCATCGTGGTCGTGAACGCCGCCGCGCACGCCACCCCGCGACTCGAAACCATGTTGCGCGTCGCCGACGATCATCAGGTCGCCCGCCTGTGCTTGGTCGGCGGCCTCGATCAACCCACCGCCGACTTCGACCGCTGTGTCCGCACGATCGCCGACGCTCGCGGGGCGGTGCCGTTGGCCCTCCAGGTCCCCGTCGGCGCCGGTGTCGGCTTCGACGTCATCGACCTGGTCTCGCTACCGGCCCTCGAACATGCGGCAGCCGAAACCCTGGGAAGCCGAAGGCAACTCGCTGAGCGGTGGTATCGCGAACTCAGGGCGACCCTGACCGAACACCGCGCGGACTCGTTCACCGTTGGAGACCTGCACACCCGCATCCGCCGCCGCACCCGCAACGGCGACATCGTGCCCATTCTGTGCGCCACACCCCTCGCGAGCGACGACATCGCCCCCCTCCTGGACGCCGTCGTCCGCTACCTGCCATCGCCCCTGTACGTCTGTCAGCCGGAGCACGCCCTCGACTACTGACCGCCGCGTTCGGGCCTGATCGGGACTCGCTCGGCGGTGGTGTGCCCAGTCGTGTCGTCCAGCCGACGAAGTGCATAATCGAACGTATGTGCGACTCGATTCGGCTCTACCTGCGCAATGGACGCTGGACGGAACCTGCGCCGCGCTTCTGCCCTAACGGACACCGGCTCGGAGCAGGCCGGTCGCTCGTCAGCGTGTTGCCCTGTGTCCGGATCGGCGGACACCACCGAACGCACACCTGCCTGGCCTGCGCCACGACCATCTACTGCCCGCCGATCCACAACGACTGCGAGCACTAGGTCTGCACCGGCCGAAATCCCCCGCCGCTGAAGCCTGACAAAGCCGTGTCCCATCATCACTCGACGAGAAGGCCCCTTGCCGCTACGCGGTGATCTCGCCGATCTACAGAGGGATGACGATGGGCCCGCAGGAGTTGGCACCGACGGCACATCCGATCGCGGTGAGCACGGACTGCACCAGGGAGGAAGAGCCGGTGCCCGACGAGTCGCTCCCCGAACCCAGCGGGGCTTCCGCAGCGGCGGGCCCGGCGGCGGTGACCAGTCCGGCGGTGATGGCAAGGGCCGCGGCGCCGGTGCGCAATGCCCGACGGGTGAGAGTCATGCCGGAATCGTACGGTCGATCAACAGATTCCAACCGCCCCCGAATCCTGGGGCAGCAGTGGTGCAAGGGCGATTGCCTTCCACCTGCAACGTGAAATGTGGGCGCAGAGGGGATCGAACCCCCGACCGCTGGTGTGTAAAACCAGTGCTCTACCGCTGAGCTATACGCCCTGGCACCGCCGGGGAGTACCGGCGGTGTCGGGTTATGAATCTAGCGCGGCGAGGGCTTTCTCCCAAGCCGCCTGGTCACGGGCCTGTCCGGGGCCGTTCATCTCCGCGAAAGTGATGTAGCCGGACTTGTCGACGACGAAGGTTCCGCGGTTGGGGTAGCCGGATTTCTCGTTGAAGACGTCGTAGGACTGGGTGACGGCGCCGTGCGGCCAGAAGTCCGACAGCAGGGGGAACAGGTAGCCCTGTTCCGCGGCCCAGATCTTGTGGGTGGGTGGCGGTCCGACGGAGATCGCGATGATCTCTGCGTCGTCGTTCTGGAATTTGGGCAGCTCGTCGCGGACCTTGCACAGCTCGCCTTGGCAGATGCCGGTGAAGGCGAGCGGATAGAACACCAGCAGCACGTTCTTCTTGCCGCGGAAATCCGACAGGGTGACGGGCTGGTTGTTCTGGTCCTTGAGCGTGAAATCCGGCGCGAGAGTGCCAACCTCTAGCGGCATACTACGAATCCTCCGTCGTGTCGGGTCCCAGCCGGGCATGCGAGCCCAACTGAGACCCTAGCGAACGGCGGATTCAGCGCTGTTTGGACGGTGCCTTCGGCTGAACGAGGCGTGAGCCCGTCCAACTGCCGAGGCTGATGGTGGATGTCTGGGTCAGGCCGGCCGTGGGTGCGGCTTCGGCGATCTCGCTCGGATCGACATGGCCTTGTTGACCGGTTTTGGGGGTGAGGACCCAGATGAAGCCTTCATCGGCCAGCGGGCTGATGGCATCCATCAGCTCGTCGGCCAGATCGCCGTCACCTTCTCGCCACCACAGCAGGACGGCGTCAACGACCTCATCGGAGTCTTCGTCGACCATTTCGCCGCCGCTGACCTCCTCGATCTCGGCGCGCAATGCGTCGTCGGTGTCCTCGTCCCAGCCCAATTCCTGAACAACCAAGCCGTGAGAAATGCCAAGCTTCTGAGCGTAGTTCTGCGCGTCCGCCGCGGCGACCACGGTGGTGTCCTCCCTAAACTTCCGACAGTAAGATAGGTGCAAGCGAACATGGTTATCGGCCGCAGCGCAAGCTGATCGGATGAATTGGGACCGTATGCCGCGTGTCGGGAGGGCGAAATCGGCCGTCTCAACAGGCGTCGTGGACGGCGGTGCGTGCCTGGTTGATGGTGCGGCTGGCCTCGTTGAGCTTGCCGACAGGTGAGTTGTAGGTCATCTTTCTGGTCTGCACGGCCAGCTCGCGTGCCGCGACGACATACGCGGTGAATTTGTCGGCCAGTTCGGTCGGCAACGCGCCCGCCGCGGCGACGACGCCGGACTCCACTTTGGTCGCCGCGTTGTCGAGGGTGGTGGCCGCGGACTCGCGCTTGGCGGCGTAGTCGGGAGCGTTGGTGTCGTGGGCGGAGACGAAGTCGTTGTACGCGGTGACGCCGGCGCCGGTGGTGGTGGCGAACTGGCCGCAGTTGTCGGTGATCGCGCGCTCTCGCGCGGCCGCGGCGCGCGAGGACGCGGCGGCCGAGGACGACGCCGCGGCGGTGGTCTTGTAGGCGGCCACTTCGGCCGCGTCGGTCGTCGGTGTGCCGGGGATCTGCTCGGCACAACCCGCCACCACCGAACCCGCGGTCACGGCGACAAAGGCACAGATCAGCCCCAGTCGGCGCGCGTGCAGCTCCCTCATCGTCCGGCGTTCCCTCTCACTCACGTGCGTGACTCGTATTTCCCCGCAGAACCTACCTAATGGTATTCGCGCCGAGGTGATGACCTCGGCAGCCGTTTCGGTAAGGATGGGGGGTGCACCCGAACCTTTCGCAACGGGTGGTCCGCACACCAAGCGGGCAGGCCCGGGGATAGCGACGCCGACCAAGCAGTTCAGCCCCCATCACGAGGAGCAGATTTGACCGACCTGATCCACTCTGCAGCTTCCAACGATCCAGTAGCGACCTCCACCGGGGGCGGTGAATCCACCACCAAACCCACCGGTGAACGGGTACGGGTCATCCGCGAAGGAGTGGCGTCGTATCTACCGGATATCGACCCCGAAGAGACCAGTGAATGGCTGGAATCCTTCGACGACATGCTCGACCGGGAAGGCCCGGGTCGCGCCCGCTACCTGATGTTGCGCCTGCTCGAGCGAGCGGGCGAACGCCGTGTCTCGATTCCGGCGCTCACCTCCACCGACTACGTCAACACGATCCCCACCGAGAACGAACCGTGGTTCCCCGGTGACGAGGAAGTCGAGCGCCGCTTCCGCGCCTGGATCCGGTGGAACGCCGCGATCATGGTGCATCGCGCGCAGCGCCCCGGAATCGGTGTCGGCGGCCATATTTCGACCTACGCGTCCTCGGCGGCGCTCTACGAGGTGGGCTTCAACCACTTCTTCCGCGGCAAGGATCACCCCGGCGGCGGCGACCACGTCTACATCCAGGGCCACGCCTCGCCGGGCATCTACGCGCGCGGTTTCCTCGAGGGCCGCCTCAGCACGGACCGGCTCGACGGATTCCGTCAGGAATACAGCCACGGCGGCCTGGGCAAGGGCCTGCCGTCCTACCCGCATCCGCGGCTGATGCCGGACTTCTGGGAGTTCCCGACGGTCTCGATGGGCCTGGGCCCGATGAACGCGATCTACCAGGCCAGGTTCAACCACTACCTCACCGATCGCGGCATCAAGGACACCTCCGACCAGCACGTGTGGGCGTTCCTCGGCGACGGCGAGATGGACGAGCCCGAGTCGCGCGGCCTGATCCAGGTGGCCGCCAACGAGGCGCTCGACAACCTGACCTTCGTGATCAACTGCAACCTGCAGCGGCTCGACGGCCCGGTGCGCGGCAACGGCAAGATCATCCAGGAACTGGAGTCGTTCTTCCGTGGCGCGGGCTGGAACGTGATCAAGGTGGTCTGGGGTCGCGAGTGGGACGCGCTGCTCGGCGCCGACCGCGACGGTGCACTCGTGAACCTGATGAACTCCACCCCCGACGGTGACTACCAGACCTACAAGGCCAATGACGGCGCGTACGTGCGCGACCACTTCTTCGGCCGCGACCCGCGCACCAAAGCGCTGGTGCAGAACATGTCCGACAGCGAGATCTGGAATCTCAAGCGCGGCGGACACGACTACCGCAAGGTCTACGCGGCGTATTCGGCGGCGATGGCGCACAAGGGCCAGCCGACGGTGATCCTGGCCAAGACGATCAAGGGCTACACCCTCGGCAAGCACTTCGAGGGCCGCAACGCCACCCACCAGATGAAGAAGCTGGCGCTGCAGGACCTCAAGGACTTCCGCGATCTGCAGCGCATCCCGATCAGCGACGCCGAGCTGGAGAAGGACCCGTACCTGCCGCCGTACTACCACCCCGGCATGGACGATCCGGCCATCGAGTACATGCTGGCCCGCCGCACGTCGCTCGGCGGTTTCGTGCCGGAGCGTCGCTCGCCCGCCAAGGCGCTGAAGCTGCCGGGCGACGAGGCCTACCGCTCGGTGCGCAAGGGTTCGGGCAAGCAGAAGGTCGCCACGACGATGGCGCTGGTGCGCCTGGTCAAGGAACTGTTGCGCGACAAGGAGATCGGCAAGCGCATCGTGCCGATCATCCCCGACGAGGCCCGCACCTTCGGTATGGACTCGTGGTTCCCGACGCTGAAGATCTACAACCGCAACGGCCAGCTCTACACCTCGGTCGACGCGGAACTGATGCTCGCCTACAAGGAGAGCGCGGTCGGCCAGATCCTGCACGAGGGCATCAACGAAGCCGGTTCCACCGCCTCGTTCACCGCGGTCGCCACTTCCTATGCCACCCACGGCGAGCCGATGATCCCGCTCTACATCTTCTATTCGATGTTCGGATTCCAGCGCACCGGCGACAGCTTCTGGGCCGCGGCCGACCAGCTCGCGCGCGGATTCGTCCTCGGCGCCACCGCGGGCCGCACCACCCTCACCGGTGAGGGTCTGCAGCACAACGACGGGCAGTCGCTGCTGCTGGCATCGTCGAATCCCGCCGTGGTGACCTACGATCCGGCGTTCTCGTTCGAGATCGCGCACATCGTGCGCGACGGTCTGCGCCGGATGTACGGCGGCGGCGAGGCCCCGGCCAGTCAGCTGCCCGGCACCGAGGTGCCCGCGGTCGGCACGTTCGGCGGGGAGAACATCTTCTACTACATCACCTTGTACAACGAGCCCTATCAGCAGCCGGCCGAGCCCGACGACCTCGACGTCGCGGGTCTGCTCAAAGGTCTGTATCTGTACCAGGGCGGCGGTGAGGGCGAGGTTCGCGCCCAGATCCTCGTCTCCGGCGTGACCGTGCCCGACGGGTTGCGCGCGCAGGAGATCCTGGCGCAGGAGTGGGGTGTGGCCGCGGACGTGTGGTCGGTGACCTCGTTCGGCGAGCTGCGCCGGGAGGCGCTCGACAAGGAGATCGCGGCGCTCAAGCACCCCGATGCGGATTCGGGCTCGCCGTACGTCACCCAGGCGCTCTCGGCCGCGCGGGGACCGGTGGTCGCCGCGACGGACTGGATGCGCGCGGTGCCCGATCAGATCCGGCAGTGGGTGCCCGGCGACTACATCACCCTCGGCACCGACGGGTTCGGCTTCTCCGACACCCGCACGGCCGCGCGCCGGGTGTTCAACGTCGACGCGCAGTCGATCGTGGTCGCCGTGCTCGAGGGTCTCGTCCGGGACGGCACGTTCGACAAGGCCAAGGCGGTGGAAGCGGCCGCGAAATACGGCATCGACAGCGTGGCCGCCGCGCCGAAGCCGAGTGCGGACGCGGCAGAGGAACTCGCGTAGCGGACTATTGGACTGTGGAGCGCAAACCGCCGCGGCCCCGTCGGATCACCGAGGGCACCAGCGAACACGAGGTCTATCTGCCGACGGGGGCTCTGTCCCCGAATCGGCAGACCCGTGATCCGCTGCCCGACACGCTGCTCAAGCGGGTCAAGCAGTTCTCGGGCCGGCTGTCCACCGAGGCGGTGGGGTCGATGCAGGATCGGCTGCCGTTCTTCGCCGATCTGGACGCCGCGCAGCGAGCGGGCGTGCAGATGCTGGTGCAGACGGCGGTCGTGAACTTCCTGGAGTGGTTGCAGGATCCCGATTCCGATATCCGCTTCAGCCTGGACGCGTTCCAGGTGATTCCACAGGATCTGGCGCGGCGGCTCACGCTGCGCCAGACCGTGGACATGGTGCGGGTGGCCATGGACTTCTTCGAGCAGTGGCTGCCCGCGCTGGCGCGCAACGATCGGCAGCTGGTGGCGCTCACCGAGGCGGTGCTGCGGTACGGGCGTGAGCTCGGCTTCGCGGCCGCCTCGGTGTACGCCAGCGCCGCCGAGTCGCGTGGTGCGTGGGATACCCGCCTGGAGGCCCTGGTGGTCGACGCGGTGGTCCGCGGCGACACGGGTCCCGACATGCTTTCCCGGGCCGCCACGTTGAACTGGGACGCCACGGCGCCCGCCACGGTGCTGGTCGGCACACCGCCGCTGGACCAGGGCGTGTCGACGGTCGGCGCGGTGCACACCATCGCGACCAAACACGGCAGGGCCGCGCTGGCGGTGGTGCAGGGTGCGCGGCTGGTGATGGTGGTCAGCGGGCACCTGGGGGAGTCGGGCATGGGCTCGCCGTTCCTCACCGATCTGCTGGCCGAGGTGTTCTCCGACGGCCCGGTGGTGATCGGTCCGACGATGCGCACCCTCGGGGCGGCGCACGCGTCGGCGATCGAGGCGCTGGCGGGAATGGAGGCCGTGGTGGGCTGGCGCGCGGCGCCAAGGCCCGTTCACGCCACGGAGTTGTTGCCCGAGCGCGCGTTGCTGGGCGATAGAGCTGCGATAGAGGCGTTGAACGAGTATCTTGTGCTCCCGTTGGCTGCTGCCGGATCTTCGTTATCCGACACACTCGACGCCTACCTGGATTGTGGCGGAGCAGTAGAAACTTGCGCTCGGCAGCTGTACGTCCATCCAAATACCGTTCGGTACCGACTCAAACGAATCGGCGAGGTCACCGGCCGCGATCCGATGAATCCCCGGGACGCCTATGTGCTCCGAATCGCAGCAACAGTGGGCCGTTTGACACGAACGCATAACGAATCGTCTCCTTCTGTCACAGAAACCCCGTCTACCCCATTGGCTCACGACACCCTGTAACGGGATTGGGGAATCGGTCGATCCCGACACCCCACCTCGGATTTTGTGGGACCCCTACAAAAGCGATCGGAAAGCTTCATTCGCGCCGACATCTCATGCGGCGGGGGTCACAGTGTTGTCTTAGGGGGTGATCGCGTTGCTCACCCCTGGACAGGGGTCCCAGACACCCGGCATGCTCACGCCGTGGCTCGCACTTCCCGGTGCGACTGATCGCCTCGAGCTCTGGTCGAAGGCCGCAGGCCTCGATCTGGTCCGTCTCGGTACTACCGCGACGGCCGAGGAGATCGTCGACACCGCGGTGACGCAGCCGCTCGTGGTCGCCGCCGCCCTCCTCGCGTTCGCCGAAATCGCCCCCGGGTCGATTCCGGCGGATACAGTCGTCGCCGGACACTCGGTCGGCGAATTCGCCGCAGCCGCTGTCGCCGGTGTCATCACCGCCGACGAGGCAGTCGCCCTCGCCGCCATCCGCGGCCGGGAGATGGCCAAGGCCTGTGCGCTGGAGCCGACCGGCATGTCCGCAGTGCTCGGTGGCGATGAGGCCACCGTGCTCGCACGGCTCGCCGAACTCGATCTCGTCCCGGCCAACCGCAACGCGGTAGGCCAGATCGTCGCAGCGGGCCGCCTGGAAGCTCTGGCGGAGCTCGCCGCGAACCCGCCGGAGAAGGCACGGGTCCGCGCGTTGCCCGTCGCCGGTGCGTTCCACACCGTCTTCATGGCCCCGGCACAGGAAGCTGTCGCCGATGCCATCGCCCAGATCTCGCCGAGCGACCCGATCCGGACGCTGCTGTCGAACTTCGACGGACAACCGGTCACCTCGGGCGCCGACGCGATCGAAAAACTTGCCGCTCAGGTCACTCGCCCGGTGCGCTGGGACCTGTGCAACGAGACCATTCGCGCCGCGGCCGTCTCGGCCGTGGTCGAGTTGCCGCCGGCGGGCACGCTGGTCGGCATCGCCAAACGGGAACTGAAGGGCACGCCCAATCTGGCCCTGAAGACCCCCGAAGACCTCCCCGCGTTGGCCGAACTGACCACCTCGGGCTAGCTTTCCCCCGGCGGTTGTGCACAGCGAAGTGCAGGCCGTTCACGAACCCTACAAATAGCAACAAGAAGGGAGCCACCAAAGTGGCCGCTCTGACCCAGGAACAGATCGTCGAAGAACTCGGCAAGATCATCGAAGAGGTTACGGGTATCGAACCCTCCGAGGTGACCCTCGAGAAGTCCTTCGTCGACGACCTGGACATCGACTCGCTGTCCATGGTCGAGATCGCTGTGCAGATGGAAGACAAGTACGGCGTCAAGATCCCCGATGAGGATCTGGCCAGCCTGAAGACTGTCGGTGACTCCGTCGCTTACGTCCAGAAGCTCGAGGCCGAGAACGCCGACGTCGCCGCCGAGCTCAAGGCCAAGTTCGACAGCGCCGGCGAGTAGGGCCGAACTTTGACCACTCCTGCTCCCAGTACTTTGAACGGGAACTTCCCCAACGTCGTCGTCACGTCGATGGCGGCGACCACGTCGATCGCTGGTGATGTCGATGCGACGTGGAAGGGACTCCTCAACGGTGAGAGCGGAATCGACGTTCTCGAGGATTCCTTCATCGAGGAATACGACCTGCCGGTGCGAATCGGCGGTCACCTGAAGGTCAGCCCCGACACCCTGTTGAGCCGGGTCGAGATCCGCCGTATGGCGTATGTCGAGCGCCTGGCGACCGTTCTCGGTCGTGAGGTGTGGAAGAACGCGGGCAGCCCGGAGGTCGACAACGACCGTCTCGGCGTCGCGATCGGCACCGGACTCGGCGGCGGCGACGCCCTGATCGACTCGGTCGACAAGCTGAAGAACGGCGGCTATCGCAAGATCTCGCCGCTGGCTGTTCAGATGGTCATGCCGAACGGTCCGTCGGCGGTCGTCGGTCTCGAGCTGAAGGCCAGGGCGGGAGTGGTCACTCCGGTCTCGGCGTGCTCGTCGGGTTCGGAGGCCATCGCCAACGCGTGGCGGATGATCGTGATGGGTGACGCCGACATCGTCGTCACCGGTGGTGTCGAGGGCTTCATCGACTCGGTGCCGATCGCGGCGTTCTCCATGATGCGCGCGATGAGTACCCGCAACGACGATCCGAAGGGTGCTTCGCGTCCCTTCGACAAGGATCGCGACGGTTTCGTCTTCGGTGAGGCCGGCGCGCTCATGGTCATCGAGACCGAAGAGCACGCCAAGGCGCGCGGTGCCACCATCCACGCTCGTCTGCTGGGTGCCGGTATCACCTCCGACGGGTTCCACCTGGTCGCTCCCGATCCCGAGGGCACCGGTGCGGCCAGGGCGATGACTCGCGCGATGCAGACCGCTGGTCTGACCAAGAGCGACATCACCCACATCAACGCCCACGCGACCGCGACGCCCATCGGTGACTCCGCCGAGGCGAACGCGATCCACAAGGCGATCGGTAAGCACGCTTCGGTGTACGCGCCGAAGTCGGCACTGGGTCACTCGATCGGCGCCGTGGGCGCCCTGGAGTCGATCCTCACCGTGCTCGCGATCCGGGACGGCATTGTTCCGCCGACACTGAACCTGGACAACCAGGATCCGGAGATCGATCTCGATGTGGTGCACGGGGAAGCCCGTCGCCAGGAAATCGAGTACGCGATCAACAATTCCTTCGGTTTCGGTGGGCACAACGTCGCGCTCGCCTTCGGTCGGGCATAAGCCGCCGACTGCATTCCGATCCCCGGTGGGGGTCGTGCCAACTGAATGGTTCGACTCCCACCGGCGGTTCGCCACAGCAGCCGCCGCCGCGGCAATCTTTACGAAGGAGTGAGCGCGATGACCATCATTGCTCCCGCGTTTCAAGACACCACCACCGATCCGCGCGACCCACTGGGTCGGCTCCAGCGCTTCTTCGACCCCGGCACCGTCCTGCCGCTGCATCCGCGTGACCGCTCCGGCGTGCTCGCCGCGATCGGCGAGGTCGACGGGGTCCGCACCGTGGCCTATTGCTCCGACGCGACCGTCATGGGCGGCGCGATGGGCGTCGAGGGCTGCAAGCACATCGTCGACGCGATCGACACCGCGATCGAATCCTCCATCCCCGTCGTCGGGCTGTGGCACTCCGGTGGTGCGCGCCTGGCCGAGGGTGTCGAGGCGCTGCACGCGGTAGGCCTGGTCTTCGAGGCCATGGTTCGCGCGTCCGGTCTCGTTCCCCAGATTTCGGTGGTCCTCGGCTTCGCCGCCGGTGGTGCCGCCTATGGTCCCGCGCTGACCGATGTGGTGATCATGGCGCCGGAGGGCCGCGTGTTCGTCACCGGACCCGACGTGGTGCGCTCGGTGACCGGCGAGAACGTCGACATGGCGACCCTCGGTGGTCCCACCACACACTTCAAGAAGTCCGGCGTCTGCCATATCGCCGCCGATGACGAGGCCGACGCCATGCACCGCGCGCGCCGGCTGGTGTCGATGTTCGCCGAGCAGGGCGAGTTCGACCTGGTCGCGGCCGAGCACGGCGATGTCGATCTCAAGGCGATGCTGCCGGAGTCGGCCAAGCGCGCCTACGACGTGAAGCCGATCGTGCACGAGCTGCTCGACAACGTCGACGGTGAGTCCTCCTTCGAGGAACTCCAGGGTGGTTACGCCCGCAGCATGGTCACCGGTCTCGGTCGTCTCGGTGGTCGCACCGTCGGCGTCCTGGCCAACAACCCGCTGCGCCTCGGCGGCTGCCTCAACTCCGAAAGTGCCGAGAAGGCTTCACGTTTCGTGCGACTGTGCGACGCTTTCGGCATCCCGCTGGTCGTGGTCACCGACGTTCCCGGCTACCTTCCCGGTGTCGGCCAGGAACTCGAGGGCGTGGTTCGTCGCGGCGCGAAGCTGCTGCACGCTTTCGCCGAAGCCCGCGTTCCCCGTGTCACCCTGGTGACCCGCAAGATCTACGGCGGCGCCTATATCGCGATGAACGCCCGCGCCCTCGGCGCCACCGCCGTCTACGCCTGGCCCGGCTCCGAAGTCGCCGTCATGGGCGCCAAGGCTGCCGTCGGCATCCTCCACAAGAAGGCTCTCGCGGCCGCCCCCGAGCCCGAGCGTGAAGCCCTCCACGAGCGCCTCACCGCCGAGCACGAGCAGCTCGCGGGCGGCGTCGAACGGGCCGTCGCCATCGGCGTCGTCGACGAGGTCATCGACCCCGCCAAAACCCGCAGCATCATCGCCGCGGCCCTCGCCGCGGCTCCGGCCCGCAAGAGCCACCACAAGAACATCCCCCTGTGATCTGAACTGACACAACAACTTCGGGCCCTGGGAGATCGATCCCGGGGCCCGAAGTCGTGCTGGGTCAGGCAGTCGGTGCGGGGACGAACCTGGTCTACCGCGCCGCTGTCGTGCTCGTTCGGGGGATAATGACAGGGTGCGCTATGAGGAACTCGCAGATGTCCCGTGCTCGATCACGCGGCCGCTGGTGATCTTCGGTGATCGCTGGACCTTGCTGATCCTGAAGTACAGCTTCGCCGGTGTGCGCCGTTTCAATGCGTTCCAGAGCGCGCTCGGTATTTCGCGAAGCCGGCTGCGTGACCGCCTCGATCGTCTGGTCGAACACGAGATCCTGGTGAAACGTCCGGCCGATGACGGCGTCTACGAGGAATACCGCCTCACCGAGAAAGGCCACGCCATCTATCCGATCCTGATGGCTGTCCGCGACTGGGGCGACACATACATGGCACCAGACGGACCACCGGTGGAATACCGGCACCGAGGGTGCGCCGGCGAAGCCCACACCCACCTGACCTGCGACACCTGCGCGGCCGACGTCACCGCCCGCGACATCGAGCCCGAAGCGGGCCCCGGAATGACCGCGCGCACGCTGGACAATTGATCACCACGCTCTGACGCGAGCATCGGTCGAGAGCCGGCCGCCACCAGCGCGTGGTGATCTTGATCCGCGGGGCGGGTCAGGAGGTGTGCCAGGTGACCTGGTCGTCGAGGGGGGCTCGGGCGGTGCGGAAGGCGTTGATCGGGTGGGTGGTGTCGGGGTGGCCGAAGGAGATGCCGAAGACGACCTTGCGGGTGTCGGGGATGGCGAAGTAGTCGCGGATGAAGGGGGCGTAGGAGGCCAGGGCGGCTTGGGGGGCGGCGCCGAGGCCGAGAGCTTGGGCGCCGAGGAGGAAGTTCTCGAGCCAGAGGCCGCAGTCGACGGCGCCGTAGATGCCCAGGTCGGCTTCGGAGGTGACGATGGCGACGTGCGGGGCGTCGAAGAACTCGAAGTTGCGCACCATCTGGCGCATGGTCTTCTCGTGGTCGCCCTTGACGATGCCGACGCTGTCGTAGAGCTGGAACCCGCAGGCCCGGCGACGGTCCCGGTAGATGCCCTCGTAGGCGGCGGGGAACTCGAAATCGGGTGTGTTGCCTGCGGTTTGGATGTGGTCGAGGAGTTCCTTGCGGAACCGCTGGGTGCCCTCGCCCGCGGTGACCACGACCTGCCAGGGCTGGGTATTGCACCACGACGGCGTGCGCTGGGCGAGGGTCAGCAGCTGTTCGATGGTCGCGCGGTCGACCTGTTCGGCGGTGAACTGACGGCAGCTCCAGCGTTCGTCGGCCAGCCGCTGGAGGGTGGCGAAATCGCTGCTGTCGTGGTCGGTCTGCGCCATCGCGTGGCTCCCTCGGGTACGGAGAACTGGTCTCATTTCGAGACTGAATCTAGCAGTTCCGCCGCTGCCGCGGAACCCGCCGGCACCACGAGTTCGGGTGCCGGCGGGCGCGGATCAGCCGCGTCGGCGGCCGACGACCAGGATCGCGATACCGATGCCGGCGACCAGCGCTACACCCGCCCCGATCAGGACGTACCAGGCCCACGGCCGGGCGATCGTCGCCGGACCGCTCACGGCGACAGGCTGTTCCGCTGCCTGCTGCGCACTGGCACCGATATAGGTCGGGCCGGGCTCCGCCGCACCGGCCACGGTGACGTCGAGCTGTACCGGCGTCGGCGGCAGAGCGTCGGCGCCGGTCGGGATGCCGACCTTCACCGCGAGGTAATACCAACCTGCCACCGACTGCGCACGAACGTCGTAGCTGTCGCGGTTGGCGTAGCGGACCGGCACCGATGCCAGGCGAAGTTCGGCGCCCGATCGGCCGGTATAGGCGTTGGTATCGGAGCCGATTTCGGTGCCGAGCGGGGAGTACAGCGTGGTCGTCACGTTCGAGGCCGCGATGCGATTGGCGCCGCCGGTCTCGGCGAAACGCACCCGGTAGGCCAGGCCCTGTCCCCACTCGAGCCGAACACGGTAGAAGACGTACTCGCCCGACTGCACGGTGTCGGTGTAGCTGCCGCCGCCGGGCAGCGTGGCGGCGGTCGTGAACGAGCCACTGCCGCCGACCGGCCGGGCAGGCGACGTCGGTTCGGCGAACGCGGTCTTGGTGGTCGAGGCCGCCGGGCCGGGATCGGTGACGCCGGGTTCGATGCCGACGAGAATCTCCACGGGCAACCGATCGGAGGAGCCCTCCGACACCAGATCCCAGGTCAGCTCGAAGGTGTAGCGACCGGCGCCGGTGCACTTGTCGGACTCGAACAGCGGTTTGGCCGCGCCGTCGAAGGCCTTGGCGATGGTGAGGGTGGCGCCGTCGCTCGATCTGGTCTCGAGTTCACGCTCGCGAATGCCGCACTCCACGCTCTCGCGTCCGAAGAGGCGAAGGTCGAGTGCGTTCATGTCTTCGGTCGTCGAGGTGCTTCGCCCGCGGGGGAACGAGACGATCCCGGTGAAGTAGGCCGTGGCGCCCTCGGGCACGTCGACCGCGTAGTACCGCTTCTCCCGCTGGCCGAGGGTGTCGAGGTACTGGCCGGGCTTCGCGACCGGTGCGGTGCCGATGCTGCCGGTGCCGGTGATGGGCGTGCCGGTGGCCTGGTAATCGCGCAGTGCGGCCGTACTCACCCGCGGCAGAATGCGTTCCAGCGCGGCGCCGTCGGCCGCATCGCTGTAGGTGCCGCCGGTGGCCTGCGCCGTACAGGTGAGCTGGGCGCGCGCCTTGTCGTCGACGGCGAAGCCGATCGAATGCACGATCAGGTCGACGCCCTGCTGCTTCAACTCCTTGGCGACCTCACACGGGTCGGGCGGGGAGCAGGTGTCGTCACCGTCGGAGACGAGCACGATCGAGCGCGGACCGGAATCGGGCAGTGCGTCGGCGGCTCGGCGCAGCGCGGTGCCCATCGGGGTCCAGCCGCGCGCGTGGATGCTGTCGACAGCGGTGGTGAGGGCGGGCTTGTCGATGATCTTCGGCTGCTGCAGCACTTGGACGTCGCGGCAACCGGCCGCCTTGTCCGCCTCGGAATTGCTCGTGCCGGTGCCGTAGGTCGTGAGTCCGACCGAGGATTCGGTGGGTGCGGAGGCGACGAACGAGCGGACGGCCCGCTTCGCGGAGTCCATCATGGTGCCGCCCTGATCGGGCCGTTCCATCGAGCCGGAAGCATCGAGGATGAGCATGGTCGGCGCGTATTGTGCGGGGTCGGCCTGCGCCATGGCCGGTAACGATGCGGGCAGCACGGTGAGGGCTACTGCGGTGAGTGCGGCGGTCAGCGTGCTGATTCTCGGCATCGTCCTAGATTCGGTGTCGCGGGGTGAAACCGGACAGACGTTACCGATCGCTCGGTGGTCGCTCCACCCCTGCTGAAGTGGTGCAGCCCACCGTTTGAAAACATCGGTCACGTTTGGGCAGGTGAGGACGTTGCGCTCGGGGGCGGCTCGCGCCTGCGGCGAATCGGGGCAGTTCCGGGGCACAATCGACCGCATGGCTTCGCAGGCCCGCGACGCGCAGGAGCGCAAACGGCACGGCAGGCACTACACGCCACCGGAACTCGCGCGGTTCCTGGCGCGACGGGCGCTGCGCCACGCGCCACGCGCCACGACGTTGCGTGTGCTCGACCCGGCCTGCGGGGATGGCGAGCTGCTGCTGGCGGTGCATCGGGAAATCGCTTCGAACGCACCGGATGTGACGGTTCACCTCACCGGATATGACCTGGATCGACAGGCGGTCGCCGAAACCACTGGGCGGGCCGACGCGCTCGGCGTCGAAATAGACTGCCGTGCAGGTGATTTCCTGGCAGCCTCCGCTCAACTGGCCGACGGCTCCTTCGATTTGATCATCAGCAATCCGCCCTACGTCCGGACCCAGCAGCTGGGCGGAGCGACCGCTCAGCTGCTGAGCAAACAGTTCGGCCTGCGCGGGCGGATCGACCTCACCCACCCCTTCGTGGCCGTGGCGCCGCGGCTGCTGAGGGCCGGGGGCGTGCTCGGATTACTCTGTGCCAACCGCTTTCTCACCACGCGGGCCGGATCGAACCTGCGCCGAATTCTCACCGATGAACTGACCCCGGTGGAGCTCTACGACCTCGGTGACACCAAACTCTTCGCCGCCGCGGTGCTGCCCGCGATCACCGTCGCCCTGCGTGCCACCGGACCACCCGACTGCCGCTATGTCTCGGTCTATGAGGAATCAGGGATCGAACCCGACTGCACCACCGAGCTTTTCGACGCGCTGGCGGGCGACGATGCCTGCCGCGTCGGCGCCGGGGGGCGGGTGTTCGCGGTGGAGGTCGGCGTGCTGGCGACCGGCGACGTGGTGGCCCGTGCGCCTGCGACAGACGTGCGGTCGCCGCAGCCGTCGGCCACGGTGACGGCCCCGCCGACGGCGGGTGCGGAGCCGGCAGGGCTGCTCGCCCCGCGAGGCGGGATCCGATCCGGCCGTCACGGTGACGCCGCGTGGCGCATGTCGCGCCCCGCTGTCGATCACTGGCTCGGCCGGATCGCCGATCGCACCTGGCGCTCGTTCGGGGAGGCCGCGCGGATCCGGGTGGGGATCAAGACGACGGCCGATCGGGTGTTCATCTCGGACCGCTGGGATCAGATGGACCCGACGCCGGAGCCGGAACTGCTGCGGGAGTTGATCACTCACCATGATCTGCAACCCTGGCGAGTCGCGATGGCACGCGGGACGAAGGTGCTCTATCCCTACGATCTGCTGCAGCCGCGCCGCACCCCGATCGACCTTTCCGAATTCCCTTGTGCGGCAGCATATTTACAATCACACGAACAAGCTCTGTCGGGCAGACGTTACGTACTCGACGGCGGCCGGAAGTGGTTCGAGATCTGGGTTCCACAGCGCCCGCATCTCTGGGGCGCACCGAAATTGGTGTTTCCCGACATCAGCGAACGTCCGCGATTCGCCCTCGACCGATCGGGTGCGGTGGTCAACGGTGACTGCTACTGGATCTCGCTCACCGATCTCGGCGCGGGCCGCGCGGCCATCGATCTGGCGTACCTGCTGATGGGCGTGGCGAATTCGGCACTGGGACTGCGGTTCTACGACGCCGTCTGTGGCAACCGGCTGTACTCGGGCAGGCGCCGCTGGATCACCCAGTACGTGGCGCGACTGCCGGTGCCCGATCCTGGCTGTCCGGCGGCGGGTGAGGTCGTGCGAAGGGTGCGCGCCCTGCTGGAAGACGGTGTACCGGTGGCTGATTCGGGTATCGACGAGGTGGTGGCGGCGGCCTTCGGCGTCTCAGTGGATGTCGCGCAGACCGACCATCGGTAGCAGCGTGCGCCGCGCGAACTCGCGCCCGGCTTCGGCGTCGTCGAGTGGAATGAGTCCGTCGGGGGTCAGCGCCAGCGACAGCGCGAGTCGCGCCATGATCTCGGCGACCAGATCGGGATCGAATTCGGGCACCGGCGCGCTGACCTGGAGCTCGCGCAGCTTCTCGGCCAGATACGCGCGCCCGACGGCGAGAATGGGCCCGGCGTCGGTGGTGAGCCGGGGCAGGATGATCTCCGGCTCGGTGCTGAGCAACCGGCGTAGCAGTTCATTGCCGGCGATGGTGGTGACGAAGGCGACGAAGATCTCGACGAGTTGCTCGCCGGGTTCGGTGACCGCCCGTACTCGCTCATCGATCTCGGTCACATAGCGCTGTGCCTCGCGCACGCCGACGGCTTCGACCAGCTCGTTCTTGGATTCGTACCGCCGATAGAGGGTGGCCGGGCTGATGCCGGCCCGCCGCGCGATCTCGCCCATGCTCGTGCGCTTGATCCCGAAGTCCAGAAATGCCGACAGCGCGCTGTCGAGCAGTTTCTCCCCGTCGGTGACAGGCTTTTCGAGTATCCGCGCGAGGATCGACGTAACGGTAGGCATTACCCCATTATCCCCGCGGCGGCAGATCCAAGGCGGCCATCTCCTGCTCGATCGCATTGGCCGCGAAATGTACTCCGCGAGAACGGAGTTCGTGAACACGGGATTGGAGTGCCTCGACCCCGCCGGGCTGGGCCGCGATATCGGCCACGCTGAGCCGCCCCGCCGCTCGGCGCACACCGGAATGCACGTAAGCCACCGTGATACCTCCTGCCTCGCGTATCCGGTGCCGATCGCCACTCTTATGATCGGACGCAATACGCAGGACAAATGCTATCAGGGTTCCCTACTGGTCACTTGCTCAGTGTGACGGGTCACAACACCTCGGCGTCACGATGGTTGGTCAGATTGTGCAGATACACCGCCGCGTTCAGCTTGATGCCGTCCTGCTGTGCCGGGGTGAGTTCGCGGCGCACCTTGCCCGGTACTCCTGCCACGAGTGAGCCGGGCGGAATCTGCGCGCCCTCGGGAATCAGGGCATTGGCCGCGATCAGGCTGCCCGCGCCGATCACCGCGCCGTTGAGCACGGTCGCGCCCATGCCGACGAGAACATCGTCGCCGATGGTGCAGCCGTGCAGAATCGCGTTGTGTCCCACCGAGACCCCGGTGCCGACGGTGAGCGCGAAACCGGGGTCGGCGTGCAGCACGCAGCCGTCCTGGATATTGGTGCGCGCGCCAATGCTGATCTGTTCGAGGTCGCCGCGCAGCACCGCCGAGTACCAGACGCCGACCTCGGCGCCCAGACGCACCCGCCCGATCACGGTCGCGTTCGGCGCGATCCAGGCAGTGTCGTCGATCTCGGGAGTGAACCCGCTCACCTTGATGATCATGAACGTCATTATTGCGCCGCACCGCGGAACTGCGCACGGTGGGCCGCCGGAGACGTGCCGAGCACCCGGTGGAAGTGGTGACGCAGACTCACCGTGCTGCCGAAGCCGGTGTCGCGGGCGACCCGGTCGACAGTGTCGTCGGTCGATTCCAGCAGCAGCCGGGCATGGTCGATGCGCTGCTGCAGGAGCCACTGCTGGGGACTGGTGCCGGTGCGATCGCGGAAGCGGCGGGTGAAGGTACGCCGCGACATCAGCGCCTCGCGTGACCAGTGGTCGAGGTCGACGGCGGTGTCGAGGCGGGCGCGAGCCCAGGCCATCGCGCATTCGATCGGATCGTCGGGATCGTCGTCGGGCACCGCGATCGGGATGTACTGCGCCTGCGAGCCGTGGCGGTGCGGTGCGGTGACCAGCGATCGCGCCAGTTCGGTGGCAGCGCGGACGCCGAGGTCGGTGCGGACGATGTGCAGGCAGCAGTCCAGCGCGGCGGCGACGCCCGCGGAGGTGATCACGTCGCCCAGGTCGCTCCACAGGGTGTCGGCGCGTACGTGGACGTCGGGGTAGGCCAGAGCCAGTGCGTCGGCGGCGGCCCAGTGGGTGGTGACCTCGCGGCCGTCGGCGAGCCCGGTCGCCGCGATCGCCCAGGAGCCGAGGCACAGGCCGACCAGCCGGGCGCCGTGGGCGTGGGCGGTGTGGACCGCCTCGTTCAGCGCGGGCGAAATCCCTTGGTCACGGACCCATCCGGGAAAGACCACCAGGTCGGCGGTGCGCACGGTATCGAGGCCATATCGGACGGTGATGTCGAAACCGGCTGCGGTGGACAGTGTTCCGGGTTCCTCGGCGCAGACCCGCACGTCATAGGGCGGCGTGTCGTCGACGCCGGTACCGGATCGGCCGAACACCAGGCTCGGCACCGACAGGTGGAACGGGCTGATTCCGTCGAACGCGATCACGGCCACCGAGGTCATGGCCCGATCTTAGCGTTGTACGGCCTGCAGGCCACTGTCGGGCGGTGGGCCCGCTCGGCGAGAGTTATCGGCATGACCGAGATGATCACCCGCCCCGCCCTGGCAGCCGCCCTGCACATCGGCGGCCCGACCCTGCGTTTCCGCTACGGCGGACTGACCTGGCTCACCGATCCGACGTTCGACGAACCCGGCGACTACCCGGGTCCGATCACCCTGCACAAACTCAGCGGACCGGCCGTACCGGTCGAGGAGATCGGGACGATCGACATCGTGCTCCTCTCGCACGACCAGCACGCCGACAACCTCGACACCGCGGGCCGTGCGCTTCTCGCCGAGGTCGACACGGTCCTCTCGACACCGGATGCCGCGAGCCGGATCGAGGGTGTGCGCGGCCTGGCGCCGTGGGAGACGGTGACCGTCGGCGCGGTGGAGGTCACCGCGGTGCCCGCACTGCACGGGCCGCCGGGATGCGAGCCGCTCAGCGGTGTGGTCACCGGATTCGTGCTGCGCGCGCCGGGCGAGCCCACGGTGTACGTGTCCGGCGACAACGCCTCGGTGGAGTTGGTGGAGCGGATCGTCGAGCGGGTCGGGCACATCGATGCCGCGGTGCTGAACATCGGCGGGGCCAATGTGGGGCGGTTCGGCGACAGTGACGTCACGTTGAACGCCCGTACCGCCGTCGCGGCCGCCGCGGCGCTCGGCGACGCCGTGATCGTCGCCGTGCACGCGGAGGGATGGGGTCACTTCAGTGAGTCGCTGGACTATCTCGAGCGCACCTTCGCCTACGCCGATCGCGCGCATCAGCTGATCGTGCCGGTGCGAGGTGAAATGTTTTCCGTGTGAGCGGCGATTCAACGAATAGTTCTGCTATCTAACATCTTTCGTGCGACCCGCACCTGCTCCTGCCAGGTGCGGGTCCGTGGGCTGAGGAGAAGACATGGTACGGAAGTTACTGAGGGGCAACCTGTTCCGGATTGCGCTCGGTGTGCTGATGGCTGTGGTGGTGTTCGCTGTCGGTGCCTGTTCGTCGGACGGTGGTGACTCCGGTGATTCGGGATCGACTTCGGTTTCGAAGACGTCGGTCACCGCGACGCCGTCGGTGCCGCCGACGAGTTCGCCCGCGGCATCCACTGTTCCGGGAGGTTCGGGTGGTGGATCGACGCCGGAGTCGTCGTATTACCACTCACCCACGCAGGTCGCGCCGGGGTCGCCCGCGCAAGGCGAGATCCCGCCCGGGTACACCTGTGTACCGGGGCCTGAGTGTGGAACGGACTCCTGCGGTCACAACGAATGCGGTATCCCGCCCGGGTACAACTGTGTGCCCGGCCCGGATTGCGGAACAGACTCCTGCGGCCACAACGAGTGTGGTGAAACGGTCCCGCCGGTCACGACGACCCTCGCCCCGACCACCACGCCACCCGCGGTGACGACCACGCAGACAACAGCACCGCCGACCACCACTACCGTTCCGGCGACGGCCCCGGAAACGACGTCCAGCCCGCCGGCTCCAGCCCCGGCGTAATCGGCGCTGCCGCGACACGCGATCGAGCCGACGGCTGAGCTCCGGCCCAGGTCCTAGGCTTGCCCGATGACGCGAACGGGCGTAGTCGTCGGGGTGCCGACGGAGGTCAAGCCGCAGGAGTTCCGGGTGGCGCTCACCCCAGCGGGCGCCGCCGAACTGGTCGCGCACGGGCACGAGGTGCTCGTGCAGGCCGGTTCGGGTGCCGGGTCCGGCTTCGCTGACGACGACTACCGCGCCACGGGTGCGTGGATCGTGGCCGACGCCGATCAGGTCTGGGCACGAGCGGATCTGGTGGTGAAGGTGAAAGAGCCTATCGCGCGGGAATACTCACTGATGCGCCGCGATCAGGTGCTGTTCACCTTCTTGCACCTGGCGGCATCGAAGGAGTGCACCGACGCGATCCTGTCCGCGGGAGTTGTCGCCATCGCGTACGAGACGGTGCGCGGGCCCGACGGGTCGCTGCCGTTGCTCGCACCGATGAGTGAGGTGGCGGGCAAGCTCAGCGCGCAGGTCGGGGCCTACCACCTGATGGCGCCGATGGGGGGCGGTGGCGTGCTGCTCGGCGGTGTGCCCGGGGTGCGACCGGCCGATGTGGTGGTGCTCGGCGGCGGTGTCGCGGGGACGAACGCCGCGAGTATCGCGGTCGGGATGGGTGCCGTGGTGAGCGTGCTCGATACGAACCTGGCGCGCCTGCGTGAGCTCGACGCTCGCTTCGCCGGTCGGGTCGGCACCCTCGCCTCGCATGCGCTCGAGATCGAAAAAGCCGTTGTCGCCGCGGATCTGGTGATCGGGTCGGTGCTGGTGCCGGGGGCAAAAGCGCCGAAACTCGTGTCCGACGAACTCGTCGCGCGCATGCGGCCCGGCTCGGTGCTCGTCGATATCGCCGTCGACCAGGGCGGTTGCTTCGCCTCGACCCGGCCGACCACCCACGCGAATCCGACCTTCGCCGTGGCCGATTCCCTGTTCTACTGCGTGGCGAACATGCCGGGCGCGGTGCCGCACACCTCGACGGTGGCGCTCACCAACGCCACCCTGCCGTTCGCCTCGGTGATCGCCGACAAGGGCTGGCGCGGAGCCTGCGCCGCCGACCCCGGCCTGGCCGCGGGACTCACGGCCGTCGACGGCAAGCTGCTGTCCGCCGAAGTCGCGGCCGCGCACGGATATTCCCTCGGCGCGTAACCGGGCCGCGTCGCGGCTACCGGCCGCCGCCCAGGTACCAGTCCGGGTCGCCGTCGATGGGCAGGTCGCGCAGCTTGTCGGGATTGCGCACCACATTGATGGCGACGACGCGACCGGCGTCGATGACGAACGAGAAGACGCCCATATTGGTGCCGTCGAAGACGACCAGGCCCGGCATGCCGTTGACCAGCACCGCACGACCCCAGCCGTTCGCGGCGGTGTACCAGCCGAGCAGCATCTTCGCGATGAGCTCCGCGCCGCGCACTGGCTGGCGGATGGCGGGCACCTTGCCGCCGCCGTCGGCGGTGAGGACCACGTTCTCGTCGAGAATGCCGAGCAGCGAACTCAGATCACCCGAGCGCCAGGCCAGCGAGAACGCCGAGACGACCTTCTCCTGTTCGGCGGGCGAAGCGGGAAAACGTGGAGTGCCGTTCTCGACGTGCTTGCGGGCACGGGAGGCGAGCTGCCGGACCGCGGCGGGCGTACGCCCGACCACCTCGGCGACCTCGGGGCCGGTCATGCCGAACACGTCTTGCAGCACGAACGCGGTGCGTTCGGCGGGCGAGAGCGACTCGAGCACGACCAGCAGCGCGGTCGTGACGCGTTCGTCCTGGGAGATGCGGTCGGCCGGATCGTCCCAGGAAGTGACCTCGGGTTCGGGCAGCCACTCGCCGACGTACTGTTCGCGGCGAGCGCGCGCGGACCCGAGCTGGTCCAGGGCGAGGCGGCCGATGACGGTGGTGAGCCAGGCACGCAGGTTGTCGATCTCGCCCGCCTTGCCCGCGTCGAACTGCCGTTGCAGGCGCAGCCACGCGTCCTGCACCACGTCTTCGGCGTCGCTGATGCTGCCGAGCGTGCTGTAGGCGAGACGCCGCAGGTACGGGCGGTGTTCCTCGAAGCGGCGGGCCAGTTCGGCCTGATCGAGAGGCTGCGGTGCGGTCATGGTGTGCGCCCGTTCGGTTGATCTTGCTCGGTCCCGGCGAGTCTAGAAGTGCCGTCACAGTGATGACGAAGCAGTGGTCGCGGGTGTGACATTCGGGTCGAGGGTTACCCTCGGCCGGTGCGGAACGGGACACCGACGGCGGTCGGGCTGGTGCTGGGATTTGTGCTCGATCGGGTCTTCGGCGATCCACGGCGGTGGCATCCGGTAGCCGGGTTCGGTTCGGCGGCAGTGGCATTGGAAGCCGAGACCTATGCCGACGATCGACGTGCGGGGGTGGTGCACGAGGTGATCGCGGTCGGGTCGGTGGTCGGGATCGGTGCGCTCGCTATCCGCGGGAGAGGCGCGGGTGGTGCTGTGCTGCTGACCGCGGTGGCTACGTGGACCGCGTTGGGCGGTCGCAGCCTCGTTCGTGCTGGACACGCTATGGCCGATCGTCTCGACGCCGGCGATCTCGTCGGTGCCCGCGAACTGTTGCCTTCGCTGTGTGGGCGGGACCCGTCGGTGCTCGATGCCGAGGGGCTTGCGCGCGCCGCGCTCGAATCCATCGCCGAGAACACCTCGGATGCGGCGGTCGCGCCGTTGCTGTGGGGCGCGGTCGCGGGTGTACCGGGGGTGCTGGGGTACCGCGCGGTCAACACTCTCGACGCGATGGTCGGGTACCGGAACGAGCGGTACGAGCGGTTCGGCTGGGCAGCTGCTCGTACCGACGATGTTGCCAATCTTGTTCCTGCCCGGGTCACCGGGCTGCTCACGGCTGCCCTCGCTCCGTTGGTCGGCGGGAGACCTTCGGGTGCGTTGCGCGCGTGGCGGCGTGATGCTGCCGGGCATCCGAGTCCCAATGCGGGGGTTGTCGAGGCGTCTATGGCGGGTGCGCTCGGTATCGGGTTGGGTGGACGCACGCAGTATCGGCACGGGACCGAACTTCGGCCGGCCCTGGGTGACGGGCCGGCGCCCACTGCCGCGGATCTGCGGCGTGCGGTGCGGATGTCGGGGGCTGTGCAGGTTGGTGCGGTTGCGGTTGCGGGTGTGATTGCCTGGCTGCGGGGTGGTCGGCGTGTGGGGTGGTAGGCGTGTGGGGTGGTAGTGGTGGGGATGACAGGGGTGGGGATGACAGGGGATAGGTAGTCCTAGACGGTTTGACGCTGTGTTTATTGGCGCGCTGGCGCGCGCGTGTCCGCGGCCCTGAGG
>NZ_JBSGVG010000030.1:0-90277 GCF_053608345.1 Nocardia sp. NPDC055050 | reverse complement strand
AGCACCACGATAGCGGTGCCGTGCTGGTCGTCGTGCATGACCGGGCAGTCCAGCGCCTCGATCACGCGGCGCTCGATCTCGAAGCAGCGCGGGGCGGAGATGTCTTCCAGGTTCACCGCGCCGAAGCTCGGACGCAGGTGGATCAGCGTCTGGACGATCTCGTCGGGATCGGTGGTGTCGAGCACCAGCGGGATCGAGTTCAGGCCGGCGAACTTCTTGAACAGCGCGGCCTTGCCCTCCATCACGGGCAGCGAGGCGCGCGGGCCGATGTCGCCGAGGCCGAGCACGGCGGTGCCGTCGCTGACCACGACCACGAGCCGGTCGGTCCAGGTGTAGGTCTTGGTGAGCGCGGCGTCCTCGGCGATCGCCCGGCTGACCTGGGCGACACCGGGGGTGTAGGCGATGGACAGGTCGCGCTGGGTCTCGAGGGGGGCGCTGAGCTCGACAGACAGCTTTCCACCGAGGTGACCCGCGAAGATCTCCTCCTGGGTGATGGTGGCGGACACGTTCATAGACGACGTCGTCGTGGTGTACACAGTTGTGGTTTCGGGTGACATGATTTCACTCCTCTAGCTGTGCGGACATCAGAAATCCACTATTGTCGCGCGATTTACTTCGGTGCCTGACGCCAGAAGTCGAGCGAAGGCATTTTGGACCCGCCGACTGCGCGTCCTGTGTTCACCAATCAATACTGAAGTACTGGACTTCGGTGTACTCCTCGATACCGATGCGCGCACCCTCCCGACCCATTCCGCTTTGTTTGAAGCCGCCGAATGGCGCCGATGGGTCCGAAACCAATCCGCGGTTGATACCGACCATGCCGGCCTCGAGACGTTCGGCGATCTTGATGGCGTCCTTGGTGTCTCCGGCGAACACGTAGGCTGCTAGCCCGAACTCGCTGGCGTTGATACTCGCGATGAGAGCATCGACGTCTGTCCACGTGACCACGGGTGCCACGGGCCCGAAGATTTCTTCCTGCACGACGGCCGCTTCTGCGGGCACCCCGGTAAGTACCATGGCCGGAAAGAAATAGCCAGCAGCTTGAGCCGGAGTCGATTGATGGGCGATCGTAGCGCCGTCAGCGACGGCCTTCTCGACCAATTGAGCGACACCCTCGACTGCGCGTTTCGAGATTATCGGTCCGATGTCGGCCCCCGCCGACGCCGGTCCGATGTCCAATGCTTCGACTTTGGCGCCGAGCCGAGCGACGAAGTCGTCTGCGATATCGGCATGCACG
Organism: Nocardia sp. NPDC055050; assembly: GCF_053608345.1. Lineage (NCBI taxonomy): Bacteria > Bacillati > Actinomycetota > Actinomycetes > Mycobacteriales > Nocardiaceae > Nocardia > Nocardia sp. NPDC055050. Next base: position 89,040 of record NZ_JBSGVG010000030.1, on the reverse strand, counting down.
AACAGGGTGTTGGCTGCGGTGCATGCTTGGCCACCGTTGCGGAACTTGGCGAGCATCGCACCAGCGACGGCCGCGTCGATGTCCGCGTCGGCTGTCACCACGAACGGCGCATTGCCGCCGAGTTCCATCGAGGAATTCACGACACGGTCAGCGGCCTGGCGGAGCAGGATCCGTCCTACGGCGGTCGAACCGGTGAACGAGATCTTGCGGACACGGCTGTCCTCCAGCCATGCCGTCACCACACCGGGTGCATCGGTGGTGGGCACGACATTGACCACACCGTCAGGAGTGCCGGCCTCGATAAGCAGTCGCGCGATGGCAATCGCCGTGAGAGGAGTTTCGGTGGCCGGCTTGAGGACCACGGTGCAGCCCGCAGCCAACGCCGGAGCGATCTTGCGGGCGGCCATTGCTGCGGGAAAGTTCCAAGGTGTGACGAGCGCGGCCACCCCGACCGGCCGATGCGTGACGATCGTTCGGGTTCCCCCCACGGGAGAGGATCCATAGTCACCGTGGGGGCGCACCGCCTCTTCGGCGTACCAGCGGAAGAATTCCGCCGCGTAAACCACTTCCGCCCGCGCGTCCGCCAGTGACTTGCCGTTTTCCGCGGCAATGAGCAATGCGAGACGCTCCACATCGCGAACCATCAGCTCTCGGGTGCGGTAGAGGATTTCACTTCGCGCCCGTGGAGGGTGTGCCGCCCATCTGGCCAAACCGGCGGTGGCCGCATCGACCGCCGACTTGGCGTCTGTCTGCGTACCGTCCGCGACATAGGCGATGGGCTCGGCAGTCGCTGGGTCGTCGACTGCGAAGGAGGGAGTCCCGTTTCCTGGTCCCCAGTGGCCGCCGATGAGAACGCCATTGGTGGCGTCGAGTTCTGCGATGATTTCCCGGATGTCGGTCACGGAACAACTCTTTCCATCGGTGTGACGTCGCGGTGACGAACACACAAGCAGTCGCTGGGCAACAGCTCGGTGGGTAATCCGGCGACCAGGTCGTCGAGCTTGCTCAGCAGTGCGGTGGTCATAGTGGGGACTCCAAGGGAGTAGTGAGGTGCTCTGGCAAGGATTGCGACGGAACCGGCAACCGTTGGCGTTTGCAGTGCCGGGTCCGGCGGCGCCCGAGTCGACACCTGTCGCGACTGCGGAGGGCTACACCTCTGCGTAGTTCTTTGCGGTGTCAGGCAAGTACGGGTAGATGGGGAAGGCGTCGGCGAGCGTGGTTGCTCGGGCGGCCAACTCCGCTTCGTCGCCGCCGATGAGTGTTTCGGCGACTATGTCGGCCACCTCGGTGAACTCCTCGCGGCCGAATCCCCGCGTGGCCAGTGCGGGCGTGCCGATTCGAAGTCCGGAGGTGACCATCGGCGGACGCGGATCGAAAGGTACCGCGTTGCGATTCACGGTGATTCCGACACGGTGCAAGGCGTCTTCGCCGTCGCGTCCGGTCAAAGGTGAGTCGCGCAGGTCCACCATGGCGAGGTGTACGTCGGTACCGCCGGTGAGGACGGCGATCCCTGTGCTCTGCACGTCGGTCTCTGACAGGCGGGCCGCGAGCAGCCGTGCCCCCTCGACCGAGTTGCGCTGCCTGGTACGGAATTCCGCGCTGGCAGCGATCTTGATCGCAACAGCCTTGGCCGCGATGGCGTGCATCAGGGGGCCGCCCTGCTGACCGGGAAAGACGTTGCTGTCTATGGCCTTTGCATGCTCCGCCGTCGTGAGGATGACCGCGGAACGCGGCCCGCCGAGGGTCTTGTGCACCGTGGTGGTGACGACATCGGCATACGGGATCGGCGACGGGTGAAGTCCTGCGGCGACAAGCCCTGCGAAATGTGCCATGTCCACCCACAGTGTGGCCCCCACGTCGTCGGCCACAGCGCGGAATGCCTCGAAGTCGAGTTCTCGTGGATAGGCCGACCATCCGGCGATGAGGACCCGCGGGCGTTCGGCGCGGGCAATGGCGAGCACCTGGTCCATGTCGATCCGCGACGTCCGAGGATCGACCTGATAGGCCGCCGCGCGATAGAGCTTGCCCGAGAAATTGAGCCGCATGCCGTGGGTGAGGTGACCGCCGTGTGCGAGGTCCAAACCCAAGATGGTGTCCCCGGGTTGGGCGAAGGTGCTCAGCGCGGCTGCACTCGCTTGCGCACCTGCGTGTGGCTGGACGTTGGCGTGCTCAGCTCCAAACAGTGCTTTGACGCGGTCTATCGCGAGTTGCTCAACGACGTCGACGAACTCGCAGCCGCCGTAATACCTGCGCCGGGGGTATCCCTCAGCATATTTGTTGGTCAGAACCGAGCCTTGGGCCTCCAAGACCGAACGTGGTACGAGGTTCTCGGAGGCGATCATTTCCAGCGTCGAGCGTTGCCGCCCGAGCTCGCCGGCCATCGCAGCGGCGAGCTCGGGGTCGACGTCAGCGAGTGGCAGGTCCATCACGGACTGAAGACCTGTGCTCACCCTTCGTCGCCGACTGTCGTGAACGTTGTCACCGAGCGGCTCTGCAGGCGCGGAATGACCTCACCGAGGACGAGCGTTTGAAACGGCTCGGAGGCGCGGTGTTCCTCGTAGCCGGTCGCGTCGGTGTAATGCTCGTAGACGACGAAAGTGTTCGGGTCATCGTTGCTGACCTGTGCTTGGAAGTGGACCGACTTCTCTTCGGCGCGGTTGCCCTGGGTCATTTTCTCGAGGATCGACCGGATGTAGTCGGCCTCGCCTTCTTTTGCGGTCCAGGTGGCGATGATGACGTGTCCCATGATGTGTTCCCTCCGGTGGGTGAGCTCAGATGGTGAATCCGATGGCCTGCAGTTGTTCGCAGCCATCGGCGGTGATGTCGGACGGCTTCCATGCTGGAACCCATTGCCACTCGATGCGGAAGTCGGAGACGATCCGATCACCTTCTGCCGGCAGCAGCGCGGCGCGCATCTGGTCGGACATGATCTCGGTCAGCGGGCAGGCCGCAGACGTCAGTGTCATGGTGATGATGGCCACGCGGCCCAGCTCGACCGCCACGTTGCGAACGAATCCTAGGTCCACGATGTTGATGCCGAGGTCGGGATCGATGACCTCGTATAGGAGTTCACGGACAGAGTCGGCCAGCGGATCACGGTCGGCAGGTCCACGATCGGCCACGTCATCCTCGCGGCGTGACGCAGCCGGCAACGGAGCCGGCGCGACGTCGGCACCGGTAGCCTCGTAGAGGCCTCTCGGGGTCAGGTCGAACCGGATGTCGCTGGTGGCGCTGGCGATCCAGTCGGCTTTCCCGTGCGCCTTGCGTCGTACCCGCACGATGTCCTCACCCGCGGTCACGGCTGCGGCGGTGACCACGAGCTGTTGCGGGTCGAGGCCCGAAGACCGCGCGTCCGACATCGCTTTGTCGATGATGCGGGCGACCGGTTCGCAGGTGTGGCCGGCTGCGAAGCGCAGCTTCTCCCGCGCTTGGGGTGCGGTGAGGCCGGTGACGGTGTCGAGTGCCGCACGCGCCTCCTCCCACGGCACGCGCACTTGCGATTCGGTAATCGTCAGTGCGGTCACGAGAGTCATGAGGTCCTCTCCTCTGCTGTGGCGCTGGCGGGCACACGTGAGCGCAGTCGGTTGAGCGGCATCGCCTGGTCTCGCAGCTGGTCGGCCGTCACGGCATGGTCGACGAACAGCAACCGGCGCACCGCGATCGCGTCGCGCGGCTGGTTGAGCGAGATCACGCTGCGAATGTGCCCGTCCCGCAAGGCGAATGCCGAGAATTTCAGGTCGTCGAGCGAGCCACGGATGACGACTTCGTCCGAAGCCTCGGCGCGCCCGGTCCGCTGCAGGTTGTGTTCGTATTGATCGGACCAGAACCAGTGCGCCTCGACGAACGGCTCGTCGTGGCCCAAAAGGTTGCGCGCTGCCGCCGCGCCGTGCCGGATGGCGGTGTCGTGGTGTTCGACCCGCAGGTGCTGGTTGTAGAACGGGTGATAGGAGGAGGCGACGTCGCCGGCGGCGTACACGTTCGGCGCGTTCGTTCGGCAGAATTGGTCGGTGACGATGCCGTTGTCGGTGACGATGCCGGCCTCGGCGGCCAGTTCTACGTTGGGCAATGAGCCCGCTCCGACGACGACGAGGTCGACCTCGATGGAACCGTGATTGGTACGCACGACAGCCGACGAACCGGTGTCGTGGACGCCGAGAACGACGCTGTTGAGATGCAGCCCAACCCCTTTGGCGCGGTGTATGTCGGTGAAAACGGCGCCGATCGAAGGGCCGAGTGCTTTGTTCATCAAGACGTCGGCGCGTTCCACGATGGTGGCGCGTTTCCCGAGACCCACCGCAGTTGCCGCGACCTCGCAGCCGATGAATCCGCCGCCGAGAACGGCGATGCATTCGGCTGATGCGAGCCGAGAACGCAACAACTCGGCGTCCGCGAATGACCGCAGCGTGAGTATTCGGTCGCTCGCGCCGCCCGGTGCCGGCCGAGCGCGGACTCCGGTCGCCAAGACGAGTCCGTCGTAGGACAGCGATTCGCCGGTCGAGAGTTCCAAGCGCCTTGCTCGTGGGTCGAGGCGTTGAGCCTTTACCCCGAGAAGGGTCTGCACTTGGTGGTCGACGTACCACTGTGGCTCGCGAACCAGCGTCGGTATCGAGGGTGTACCAGGTTCCAGGAAGTCTTTCGACAGCGGTGGTCGCTCGTAGGGCACAGTGTCGTCGTCACTGACGAGGACGAGTTCGCCGGCGAAGCCGCCGGAGCGAAGGGTGGCAACGGCTGAGGCCGCCGCCACCCCTCCTCCGACGACAACGTGTCGTACGGTAGTCATCCGACGTCGACCTGGATCATACCGTCGGCATTCACCCTGCACGGGAACGACTTCAGTGTGGTGTCGTCCGGGTTGATCCCTGCGCCGGTATCGGCGGCGAAGGTCCACATATGCCGGATGCAGGTGATCGACTCACCGTCGAAGTCACCTTCGTCGAGTGCCCATGCCTGGTGCGGGCACTTGTTTTCAAAGGCACGGACTGCACCGTCGACATTCACCACGAGAACCTTGGTGCCGTCGATCTCGACACCGACCATGTCACCTTCCCACAAGTCGTCGATGTCCTGAGCGTCGTGCCAGTGCCGGGTGGCGTCCTCTGTCATCATGGCGTGCTCACCTTCTCCACCGCCTCGGCTGGTGCGAGGATGCCGCGAAGCAAGCCTTCGCGTGCGGCCTTGGCACCGGCACTGACGGCGTCAGCGTTGCGTGGGATTTCGGGAGTCTCTGCGAGGATCGTCGCGAGCCCTTGTGCAGCGGCATCGGCGATCGGGGACCACTTGGCCACCCATTTGTCGATTGCCGATGCGCTGGTGGGCTCCTGGGTGATCGCGAAATTCGCCAGGGCGATGCTCCACCGGTTTCGTCGCTGGTTGTCCGCATCGAGGAAGCCGTGCAGAAGGCAGGTCAGTTCGTCGCCGTTGTCGCGGGCCATCTCACCGAATTGGCGGGTGAGAACGTCGTCCAACGTCGGCAGCAGCACGAGGTTGAGCGCCGTGAACGCCTCGCCGTAGTCGTAGGTGACGAGCACGCTCTCGACTGCCTTGCGGGCGGGTTGCCATCCGGGATGTGTCTCCCACATTCTGCGTTCGCGATCGGTGCCGATGTCGGAGCTCGGTTGTGCTAGCTGCAATTCCCGAGTGCGGTACGCGATCGTGGTGACCCGGCGCAGGAAGTCCGCAGTGGCCAGACCCGCCGTGTTCGTGACGTAGGACGTCGGCGCCATGTAGCCGATGTAGGCCTCGATCTGCTGACAACCGTGCACGAGATAGCGCGACGGTGTGTACAGGGTGGCCAGGGTCTCGACCCAGCCCGGGGCAAGGGCCGCAGCGGAACCGGCCGACGCGTACTCCTCGAGCACGCCGTGCACCTTCGACTCGGACTCCGCCTGGGCGTTGACGTAGGACCGATAGGTGTACTGGTCCGGGTCGCGAAACTGCTCCCAGTCATGGGCTTTCAGGGCCGAGTTGTCCCGGTACGTTTTGAACCACATGTTGGGCGCAGAGGATGGATTCTGTTCGAACGCCGACGTACGGTTCTGCCGCGTTGTCCAGTTCTGCCCGTGCGTCACGATCTCGTATTCGCTCGGCATCTTGCGAATTTCACCGAACGCACTGAACGTGCGGCGTGCGCGTGGTTTGCGAACTTGTTCAGTCATGAGCGACTACTCCTTCGGGCGCGGTGCGTTTGATGTTCTCCCACACGATTTCGTCGCTGTTGTTGACCACACGGCCGACGAAAGACGACATCATCGTCCCGAAAGAACGAATCTCGTAGTCCGCGCCCAGATACTCGCGAAGTGTGTTCTGCGTGACACGAATTCGGTCATGTCCTTGGACCCGCACATACGACCCGCGGTCGATGATCTCGATGTCTTGGTCGGGATTGTCGTCGCGGATGGCGGCGATAACTTCTTCGATCTGGTCACCCATGCGCAGGATGGGACCGACAACACTGTTCATGACGCTCCCTTGGGCACGAGGTACTCGACCGCGATGTGGTCGAGTGGTGCGAAGCCGGCTTCGGCGACGGTCATCTCCGCGGGGACGACCCGACCGTTGTGGATGACGACCTTCTCATATGGGCGGGCACGCACGCGTTTGCCCTCGACGTGATGGGCGACCGCCGCCGCCACTTCGGTCATGGTGTCAGCAGTGGTCACCGGCACCAGGATCTGGACGAAGTCCGTCGCGAAGATCGCGTTCAGCGGCACCAACTCGGGTGCCCGATCCGCGGGCCCCAACTCGATTGTTTCTCCAGACTGTGTCATCGCGTCGCCCCCTGAACCGCTGCGGCCGCGATACCCTCGACCGCGCGGCCGACATAGTCGCGGGTCCAGGCACCGTAATCAGGGTCGTCGCCCATGGTGTCGGGCGTCATACCCATGTAGTTCAGGATCCCGCCGACATCCATCGGCTGGATCTGACCGCCCAGGAACCGGTCGATGAGCGTCTCGTGATTGACGTTGTCACGGTCTTTCCAGAAGATCTGCCGGCAGGCGTTGGTGCAGAAGTGGTACTTCCTGCCGTCGTAGTCGAGCTGCCACGTGCGAACCTTCCACTCCCCGTTGCGCGACGGGGTCGCGTTGCAGCACGGGAGGTGACAGGTGCTGCACAGCCACGGCAGTGTTTCGGGCAATGTCGCCTCGACATTGTTTGCGTTGACCTGGTCGATCATCACGTCCCATTTGTCGCCGTAGACGTTCTCCCAGTTGGGGTATTTGGAAGCGAGCCAAGCGCGTTCGTCCTTGCTGACGCCGGCCTTCGGCCGCCACCACACAGTGGGACGCCAGTACCACAGACCCATGTGCAACCCGTGGTGCCAGGTGTCGAGTCCAGTGATGAACTCATCCCAGTACCACGGCTTCTTCAGTCCATAGTCTTCGATCGTGTGGATGTACTGGTCGATGATCCACTCCTCCATGAACTCCCGGTAAGACTGCTTGCGGTGTTCGAGAGGGGTGTAGTAGTCCATCGCCGGTCCGGTGAGCGCGGCAAAGGCTCGGGCCGAGCCCCAGAAGCTCTTGTCGATCACCCACTGTGCGCGGACCGGGTCGTGCTCGACCAGGATCTCCATCGTGGGGCCACCCTGCTGAGAGTGGCGAGCTTCGTCGGTCTGGATCGAGGAGATCATGTTGGCGAAGTTCACGTCGCCGGATTCCAGTGCATCCGCCGACAGAGCAATGAACTGCAGATTGGTGAAGCCGGTCTCGAAGGTGAACGGCAGCTCGATCGCGAGGTCGACGACGTTGGGTGCAGTCATCATGCCGTCGAACAGGTTTCGGAGCGCGACAGGTACCCAGTCGTTGGTGTGGAACGTTTTCTGGGTCCAGTCGTACTGTGCGTCCTGGCCGACGAACTCGTGTCCGAAGAACGTGGTGATCTGCGCGTGCCGCATCTCGTCGAGCTGACCGAATGTCGCCATGTTGCGCCACGAACCGTTCAGTCCGAACCGTGCCATCTTCAGTTCACCGAGCACCGCAGCGTATTCGACCAGTGCGACCCCGCCGAAATGCATTTTGGTGGCCGACTTCCACCCCTCGTCGAGTTCCTGAAATGTATTCGAGCGCTGCAATGCGGCCTTGACCGCGTAGGTGGAGGATTCCTTTTCACGTTGGGTCGCCACATATTCGGGATAGCTGACCTTGTAGGACTCCTCCCATCCCTGCCACGCCTCGCGCGGCACTTTCCCTGTACCGCAATGCCATTCAGGATAGATCGCCTCGTAGTCGACGTAGGTGGGCGTCCAGTCGACGTCGCGGACGAATCCCTGCCACTCTTCACGCTTCAATAGGGTCATGATATTGCGCTCCTCTAGTCGACTTCCATGTGGCCGAGCTGTTGGCTGATTCCGGCGTTGTTCCAGTAACCGGTCACCGATTCGATGAGACCATCGCTGTCGAGCCGGAAGATGAATATGTGTGGCTCACTGAAGGTCTTCCCTGCGGGGAGGACCAAGCCCCATGGATGCTGCTGAGTTCCACCGATATCGACCTGGACGACGACGTCGCCCTCGTCGTTCGCATCGACGGAATGCACGACATTGGACAGGTTGGGAAACGCGCTGATCAGGCCCGTCCAGATCGGCTTGCCGACTGTTCCCACCTTGCCGTCGCCACGCAATACGCGCTGTTTACCCCACACTTCGAAGGGCGGGTAGGAGAAGTCTGCGTTGATCGTGCAGAGATCCACCATCCCGTCGACATCGTGTGCGCGATACCGGTCGAAGAACTCGGTCACCACCGCAGCGTTCTGTGCTGCAGTGCGCGACGACTCAATTACTGATGCACTGGACATGGGTGAGCTCCTCAGACGATTGCTATTTGGTCGAGCCGCTTGACCCCGAGGCGGCGGTAGAGCTGCTGTTGACACCAGTACGCGTCGATCTGCGCGATGCGGTCCTCGGCGACGACGAAACGCCACACTTCGTCCAAGTCAATGTGCTTTTCCTGGTTGATCGCGCCGGCGTAGGGGGCGGCTTGGGTACCCTGGACGTTGATCACAGTGGTGACCACGTTGCCTGTGGTGATGTTCTTTTTCACGGTGACGATCAGATCGGGGAAGGCCTCGACGATGTCGGCGAGGACGGTACGGACGGCGCCGTGGCCGGTATCTTGGCGATCGAGTCCGTAGACGTTGATGTTGATGTCTTCGGCAGTGTTGCCGACGGCTCCGTCGATGTCACGTCCGGCGAAGTCATCGAGAAAGTCGCTGACAACTTTCTGCGGGCTGCGACTGTTCACAGGGGTACTCCTTCTGGTCTTGCGCAGGAACGACAGCACCTCAGGCTGCTTTCGCCGAGGGCGCGGCTTTCAGCGCTGTGATGACGGCGGCGGCGACGGCCTCGGTCGAACCCGGGTTCTGTCCGGTGATGACGTTCCTGTCGACAACAACGTGGCTTGCCCACGCGGACGGGCCATCGTCGAACACGGCGCCGGCATTCTTTATCGCGGTGTCGACGTACCAAGGCAGGCCGAGCAGGCCCGGTTCGGTTTGGTTCTCCTCCTCGTCGGTGAAGCACGTCATCCGGTAGCCGTCGAAAAGCCATTGACCGTCAGCACGTTCGGGCGCCGAGAGCATCAGCGCGGGGCCGTGGCACAGAGAGGCGATCGGCGCACGCTTGTCGTGCAAGGCAACCAGCAGTTTCCCCACATCGGCGTTGTCTGCCAGGTCGACCATCGGTCCGTGCCCACCCGGAGCGAACACCGCATCGAAGCCGGCCAGTTCGTCGTCGCCGAGGCTGCGCAGATCCAACGGGTGATTGAATCCGTCGAGGTCGTCGAGTCGCGCTTTCCGTTCGCCGGCAAGTTCTTCACTCGCTGCACGTTGTGACGCGACGGCCTGGTGAATCTCTGCGGGGCTCAGTCCTGCGGTCAGGCCGTCCTCCACCATCACATCGGCGAGGTGTCGATCGTGGCGCCACGCGATCTTGGCTGCCTTGCTGACCTGATCGTGTGCCTGTGCCGACGTCATGCCCTTGTCTTCGAGTGCCGCTGCAATCCGACGGCTGGCGGCAAGTCCTAGTCCGGTGTTCTGGTGCAGAGTGAATCGGATGTCGTCGACATCGTGGGCGAAGGTGCGCACGACAGAGTTGAGATAGTCCTTGTCTTCTTCCGGATAGTGGAAGTACCAGGTCAGCCCGTAGGGATCGGCTGTGGGCTTCTTGCCGTCCGGGGTGATGACGGCGACGTCGAAACCAGCCGCGGTGAAACTTTCGAAAGGCTTGATCGCTTCCTCGGCGAAGTACCCTGTCGGATGGGTTGTGCCATCGGCCATGGTGATCTCGGTTGCGCTCGAGACCAGGTAGGCAATGCGCGTCATCGGCTTCCTCCTGCGTCGTTGGTTGGTGGAATGTGACCCGTGTCATTGGATGGTGAGAATGTGACCGCGATTACATCCATTTCGAAGCTAACCCACCCGAAACCGCGGCGGTACCGCGTTCCGACTCGATCTGTGCCCATTCCGAGCGACCCTGAGATACCGATATCGCAGACCGACTGACTTGTATCGGAATCGAGCTCACGAGCGACGATCCCAACCGTCTCCGACCTAGCGTGGGGTTGCGCGGCCGTCGGCCGCGTTGTCACCGACACGACGGAGGATCATCATGTCCCGCATACTTTTTGCCGTGACCGGATCAGATAGTTGGACACTGGCCGACGGCACTGTGCATCCCTGTGGATACTGGCCCGAAGAGTTGGCCGTCCCGCACGAAGTGTTCACCGACGCCGGGTTCGAGATCACGATCGCTACGCCGGGCGGCGTCCGACCGGCAGCAGACGAGGCTGGGTTTTCGCCGGAAATGAACGGCGGCACAACCGAGCCCGGAGATCGATTCCGTTCCTACCTCGACGGCATCGCCGAGAGCCTCTCGGCACCAACGGATCTGAATGATGTCCGCGCGGAGGACTTCGACCTGGTCTTCGTCCCAGGGGGTCATGGGCCCATGGAAGACCTTGCAGTGTCGGATACTTTCGGCGCACTCATCGGCGACTTCGATGCACTGAGCAAACCCGTCGCCGCGGTGTGCCATGGACCGGCAGCGCTGTTGCCGGCCCGCAACGACGACGGATCGTGGCTGTTCAAAGGCCGCCGTGTCACGGGATTCAGCAACGCCGAGGAATCTCAGGTGGGGTTCGCAGACAAGGCGCCGTGGCTTCTGCAGAACCGGCTCACCGAGAGCGGTGGCGTGTTCGAAGAGAGCGGCTCGCCATGGCAGGAGCATGTCACCCTCGACGGCAACCTCTACACCGGTCAGAACCCAGCATCATCGAGGCCGTTGGCGGAGGCACTGGTTGCCGCGCTGACCTCAGCTCGCGTCTGAGCGAATCGCTCGCATTTGCTCGCCCAGGGCCTGCGCATCTGCATAGGCCCTGGGCGTCGTCCCGAATCGCCCCCGGAATTCCTTGATGAAGTGGGATACGCTGGCGTAGCCCACCACACGTGACACCTCGGTGACAGCGAGTCGACCGTCAACGAGCAGTTCGCGTGCACGGTCGAGGCGAATCTCCTTCACGAACTGGTACGGCGACCGGCCTGTCACCTCGCGGAACAGATGCGAAAATGCCGACGGGCTCAGACTCACCTGCTCAGCCATATCGGTGACAGTCATCGGCTCGCCGAGATGGGCACGGATGTAGGTCAACGCAGCCGCAACCGGATTGCCCGCCGCCTGCTTTGCGGCGATATGCAACATTCGCGAGAATTGCTCCTTCTGCAGGACGCGATACACCATTTCCTGCATGTACAGCGGAGCCAGCACGCGACGATCAGCTCCCACCGACAGCGCTTGCAAGAAACGCAGCACCGTGCCCATCAGGTCCAGGTCCAGTGCCGATACCACGCACTTGTCGGGTTCTGCGTCGAAGCGAACCGGCGGGAACGACGCGGCTCGACGCTCGAGCATGTCCGTCGACACCTTGCGAACGAGCGCTGGGTCGATCTGCAGAACGAACGACAGGAAGGGCAGACGCGCAGACGCCTCCAGAATCTCTGCTTGAAAATGCAGATTACTGCTCAGCACAAGGTAATTGAACGGGTCGTACACGTAGCGCTTACCCTCGACAGTCACTGCCTTGCGCCCCTGCGCGACGATGCCCAGAGATAGTGACTGGATTTCCTCCCACTGCGGGTCCATCGGTTCAGTGAATCGATAGATAGTCAGTCCTGGCCATCCGCCGTCGTTGCCACCGACCCTCGGCGCCCGCGCGGCAAGCTCCGCAATGAGATCACCGGACGTGATTCTGTGCTCGATTTGATTGATAGCAGTCATTGATCGGACCTTCCGTCAGCGAGCACACGCCGCATCGCAATATATTGACACGCGGCAGCCGCTCGTCCAGACATGGGTCCTCGGTCTCCTCGTGGATGTTCGTCCATTCTACGCCTCGTCGCCGCAAAAGTCATTCGTCGTCCAAATGCGAAGCGGAACTACCCTATTCATGAAGAAGGTGGTAGCGAAGGAGAGGACAGGGTCCTTCATCGACGAGACCGAGAGGGTCAGCAGGACAGTAGTTCCTGCGGGCTTTTTCTCTGCCCGAATACAGTTCCGGCACCGGCGGAAATAGCCCTGCCACCTGGGAAGACCTTGGCGTCGATCTTCGCCGGACCTTCGCCGGCGTGATCGAGTTTCGAGCCAGATCCGACTTGAGCAGCCATCGGATTCGTTGCACACCAATACTTTCCCGCCGATCCGCCACGCGCTGGCCCCACGACAGCTACACGGGGGCCTCCTGCTGCACCTGCATGTGGCCCGCGGCGATATTGCTGCCGGTATTCGGCACCACCCGCCAAGTCCGAAAGATGCTGGGTGCGAACGTGATCCCGTCATGGCTGATCAGCCCGAGCTGATCGTCGGAGGCATACGCGATCACCCACCGCCCGAACGCTCAGGTGCGAACGATGTTTCTTCGCGAGGAATCCCGCGATCCACGTTCATAGCTCCTGATCTTCTCGAAGCGTTGAGGCGAGTTCCCGAATCGGAAATACCCTGCCCGCCCGCGTAGGAAGCGGTTGACCTCATCCACGATGAACTTCACCCGCAGCAGCGCCCGGTTGCGGCCCGTCAATTCACGAACCCGGTTGCGAGCGTGCGACATCGCCTTGCCTGCGGGCCAGCTGGACAGCCAGCACAATTCGTAACATCCGATGATGCGAATCCTCATTGTGGTACATGCGCTTTCGCGGTGGCCGAGGGGTGCTTGCGGCGGAGTTCCCGGTCGTGTTGCCACATGTGGACGAGCAGCCCGTCGGCTCGCACTGGTGACCGAGGCGCGGATTCTGAGCCGCGGTGGTGGCCGGATGGTGGTGCGGTCGGCGGGGTGTGGCAGTGTCTCGCGGGGTGAGCGAGCGCTGCGGTCACCTGCGCGAACCGACAGCAACCGCTCTCACAACTATCGCGGCAGATACGCGAATTCATCTCTGGCACATTCAAATTCACCTGAGATCGCTGAAGATTATGGGCAATTGATCGGCGCGCCCTATAGGGATCCTGCTGAACATTTGCCCATTCCACCATGATTACGCAGTAGACCTATCGCAAACATAGGCGCTACATGTGTAATGGATGTGGGCGTTCCGATCACATGCCGTGTACATGACCAAATCGCCCCCGCCGTATGACAACATACGCATACGCGGAACTACTTGCGAAGGCTAGAAGGAATGGTGAACCGAGTACGAAACCAACACTCTCCAACTGCTGTTGGTGCGGCGAGGCATTCGAAGAGACACGGAGAAACTTGGTGTCGGGACGTGGTAAATCCTCCTGCTGACACGATGGAGTTCGAACTCGGCTCATGTACGGCCATGCAAGCGGAAGTCGAACGAGACAGGTAGGTTCGGGAGCTGATCGGCGGAACCCCTTGGCCACTAAAGCCTTCGCTGGAATATGTGGCACAGCCACACGATCAGGATGCTGTACGTTTCGAGGTGTAGGTGCTCGCCACCCGCGCTACCAGGCAACGACGCCGACGGCGGTTCACAACGACGTGACCTCGAAACGACAGCATTCGATTATCCGAAGAAGACACAATGATCAAATTCGGTATCACGAAGACAATCGATCCAACTAGAGCGCTCGAACATAGCGAACGAATCCGCCGCGACCCGCCCGAAGTCGCACGATCATTGCGTACGGTTACTGCGAGAAATTCTCAAACCAGCGATCTGACTACACCACCAAGTAGGACTCGCGTATGAGCGAAACCGACACATTCAAAACTCAGCGCGCCGCCGTGATCACTGATATCACGGCGGAGCTGGCGAAAGATGGATTTGCCGCCGCCCAGGAGATCGGGCGCGGCAGTTTCGGCGAGGTGTATCGCTGCACCCAGGAGGCATTGGATCGGACTGGCTACGCTGTGAAGGCTCTTACCGCCCACCTCGAGAAGGGCAATCGCGAACGGTTCCTTCGGGTGCATCGGGCGATAGCGAAGCTGACCGGGTGCCCTAGCATCGCGGGAGTGCTACAGGTGGGCATCACCACGTCCGGTCTATTCCATCTGGTGATGCCCTACCACCCGCATGGTTCCTTCGACGCCGGGATCCGCCGCCATAGTCTGTTGTCGACGGAGGAGACGCTCCGAGTGAGTGTGGGGGTTGTCGGGGATCTAGAGACCGCGCACCGGCTAGGCGTTCTGCATCGGGACGTCACACCCGGCAACATCCTGAACAGCGTTCACGGTGAGCCAGCACTGACCGATTTCGGGATCACGCGGATCCCTGATGGGTTCCAGACCGCTACGGAGACGGTCACCGGTTCGCGGCGTTCATCGCATCGTGCCCAGGGCACGGGAATCACCTCGGACGAGATCGAGGAATTGTTCCAGTTTGCAGATGACGGGCCGACGGACTGCTGCGCGGGGCGCGCACTGGCACGGGTAGCGCAGTCGGCACGACGAAATACCGACCTACGCCGCATGCAGCAATCAGTGGCCGAGCTCATCACGACCTGCGAAATCCCGCGTGCCGAACGCCGCCGCCCGATCCTGACATCACTGAACCAGGGAGAAGACTCATGAGACTGGAGATCCTCCAGGTCCCCGACTGCCCGAATGCGCCGGTACTCGAGAACCGCATCCGCCGAGCAGTCGCCGGTCGACCGGTCGAAGTCGAGATCGTGCACCACATCGTACGCGACGCCGAACATGCCGTGTCGGCCGGGATGACCGGCTCACCGACCCTGCTGATCGACGGCCGCGACCCCTTCGCGACGGCCGGATCAGTGCCCAGTCTGGCGTGTCGGCTCTACCCCTCGTCGGACGGGCTCGACGGCGCACCCGCTGTCTCGGCACTGCGCGCAGCGTTGGGGCTGGCCGAGGACGGGGAGCCGACCAACCGTGACGACACCGCATCGTGCTACATACCCGAGTCCGAAACCTGTTATGCGACGGACACGCTGAGTTCTCAACCTGCCGATGCCCATCCGGCAGATGCTGCCGAATGAGGGTACATCAGGCGATCCCGTGAGGATTCGCCGAACGAGGACGCCCACCCATCGTGCCAGAACTAGCCGAAGTTCTTGCCGGGCACGATATTTCACTCGCCGCGGCGATGCGACGGTTGCACGAGTCCGATGTCGTTCGCCTCGACGGCGATGGCGAGGTTGCGCCGGCCTATCCGTTCTTGGGCACGCCGACCCGACACCGGGTCCAGATCCTCGGCGGGCCTGCCGTTTACGCGATGCGAGCAGTCGATGCCATCCGCCTGACGGTGCTCGACACCGACACCGACACCGACGTCTACTCCGCCGACCCGGTCACGGACGCCCCTATCACTGTCGCCATCGACCATCAGCACCTCACCGTCGACCCCCGCTGTCGTGTTCGTCGGAGGACAAGGCACCCCAGGCGCCAACGGCAAATTCCTGCTGCAACTACCTGAACTTCTTCACCGACCGACCCGTCGCTGCGGCATGGGCTGCCGATCACCCCGAAATCCCGTACCTGGTCCTCGACCTGACCCAGGCCCACGAACTCGGCAACCAGATCTTCGCGAACCTACTCGGAAACGGAAACTGAGCCCCTGCTCAGTAGGCAGGTTCCCGGCCTAGCGTCCCCGAGATGGCCAGGCCTGCGGGCAAGGCCCCGATCAGCGCTACTGCCGCAGCGAAAACCACCACATCGACCCATGGAGAACGTCTCCCGGCCAGCGCGGGCCCCGCGGGCAATGAACGCAACTCGGTCGTTACTGTGCCTGCGATTCGGCAATCTCGACGGTATGCGAACCTGCTGGTAACGACCGTTTCCATCTGCAGGGCGCCCTGCCGTGGGGGCACCAACCTGCATAATTTGCGCAGTTCAGGGCGTTTTTTGAAAACTGGAATACACAAGAAGCCCAGGTCAAGGGTCGCAGGTTCGTCCCCTCGGGTGCTAGCTCTGAGCCGACGACCGCCCCGCTTCGATCGGCGCGATCTGCGTGCAACCCATCCGAGGAGTGGGACAAACAAGCATGACCGGTGACATCGCACACCAACTCGACGGGAACTAGCAGATCTACTCTGACTGCGAGCACTCCGGACAGCTCGGCTCAGTCAGCCGTGCAAGGCGAACCAACGAATCTTCATGGAAGCGTGATCGCTGTCGCCGCCTCGCGGCGATGTTCGGCAACGGTCGTCTCCGATCATGTCGACAGCGATCTCGAAACGATTGCCCGACACCGATGACCGTCCTCGGGTTCGCACCTGCGGCGAGGTGTCAAAAATCGATCCCCTGTGGGACAGTTTCGGGGATGGCTTAGTTCAGATCCACGCGAGTCAAATCATGCAGACAAAGCCAGCGGGGTCTGCTGCAGTCCTACACAGGCTGCTGATGGAGGAAGCGCACCGTGAAAACAAGACCAGAGTCTGTGTCGGTGGCGCAGCTTCGCCGCCGGTTCGAAACCTCATTGGACGCTGCGGTTCATGGCCTCCGGGTTTCCTCTGAGCCGTTCGATATCGAAGTCAGCCACGCCCTGAACTTGGTAGCTGCCGGAGCCCCTGATCCGCAAGCTAACGTGGTCGAGCAGGCACGATCGAAGTTCGAGGCCCAACTCGACGGTAGTCACGCGGCTGCAGCGTGTGAGCAGCTTCGTGCACTTGTCATGAGCCGACGGCAGTAGCTCCAGCGTCGTAGGCCGGTCACGTAGTCGGCAGCATCCTGTTTTCGTTCCGGAGGTTCAGATTCATGCACGACAGAACACAGCACCGCGACCTTCCTTGTGAAAACCGATCAGCGCCAGGGTATCTCGCAAGAAGGTGACCATCGGGTTCGACGAGCCTTTCCCGCACACCAAGATCGGTTACCATCGGCTACCCTTCGCTCGATCGGCCTGGCAAGAGTACGGACGGATGTTCACGCCGCAGTATCGGACAGGTGGTGCCGATCGGTAGCCGCAGGCGTGGTGTTTGGATGACGGAGTACCGCGGCCTTGACAAAGACCGGCTATGAAGGTCAGATCTGGTCACACTCGAGGTGATCGCCCTGCATATTCAGTGGGGGTCAACCTCTGCGCGGGTCCAAAGCGGTAGCCACACAGGTCTTTCGAGCGCATCGCGACCGCCGTGCTTCTCCATCGAACACGAGCCTCCGACAGTTCGGCGCGGGCATCCTCATCCCCGCAGGCGCCTTCACACGGGAATGCCCGTTGGGAACGGACCACCAGGTTCACGTCGATGCACTTTCCACAATGCTCCCAAAACAACCCGCCACGGCGAAACGTGGCCCGAAGTTTTTCGGCACCCAAAGCTCTGACTACGAGTGCGACCCTAGGTGCCCCTTCGCGAATGCCGCTGTTACGTAGTCGACGAGGTGGAGACGGAGGCCGGCCTGTCGGTCGGCGGGTACTTCGTGGGGCATGGCGGCGAGGGCTGCTTCTACCTCATCTAGCACGACGGGAAGCGGAATTCCTTCCCGTGAGCAGATCTGCACGGCGACTTCCAGATGGTCCACGATCGAGCGCAGGCGCGCGGCAGTGCCGCTATCGCACAACTCTGCATCGAACCGCAGGTTGTGCTCGAGATTCCGGCGTACCTGATCACCGTCTTCGAGGTCGAGCGATCGTGTGGCATTGCTGATGTGTTCGTTCATCCGATGCCCCCCTGTTGAATTCGCCGTGAATACCGTCAACCTACCGAACACCCGCAAGCAACGGGCCAATTTCAGCAATTATCTAGCTATTCGACAGCTCTACGCACGGGACTTGTGAAGCCTCCCCAGGGCATCGAACATCGTATAAACACCACGTTTCTCAGCGAAGACGACGCCGCTTCCCTTCGCCCGGATCGGCAGCATCTCGGGA
Organism: Nocardia sp. NPDC055050; assembly: GCF_053608345.1. Classification (NCBI taxonomy): domain Bacteria; kingdom Bacillati; phylum Actinomycetota; class Actinomycetes; order Mycobacteriales; family Nocardiaceae; genus Nocardia; species Nocardia sp. NPDC055050. Next base: position 70,767 of record NZ_JBSGVG010000030.1, on the reverse strand, counting down.
TCAGACCGAGATGGCTACCGATAGGCAAATGAAGAGGCTGTCGATCACGCGGAGCGGGCCGCGAGGTCCCGGGAGGCGTCGGCATCCACCCGGTGCGGGGCGATCGACGTGGGCGCCTCATGGCTGCGTGCGATCATCGCCGATCGCAGCTGCCACATATCCGAGGACTGTGCGGGATCGAGTCCGGTGAGTGCGGCGACTCGGCGAAGCCGGTAATCGACGGTATTGGTGTGGATGTGCATCAACCGAGCAGAGCGTTGGCGGTTCATGTTGTTGGAGATATGAATCCGCAGGGTCTCATACAGCTCGGGATGGTTGTCCAGGGGCGCGAGGAGTTCACCGAGCCGGTTGCGGGCCGGGCCCGGGCGAGTGAGCTGGTATTCCAATGCGAGCTCTTCGAACCGGTAGAGCTTGGGCGCGCACTCGAGCCGCTGCACCATGTCGAGCAATTCGTGGGCCCGGCGTGCAGCGTCGGGGATCTCGGCGGTCGCCGCCGAGACCAGCGCGGCAATGATGTCGACGTGGGCGGCGCGCGAGAGTGCGGCGATGAGTGCGTCGAGTTGAGTATCGTTCATCAACTCGGTCGGCAGGAGAAGAGTTCCGCCGTCGACCGAGAGCAGCGCGAGCACCTGTTCGCCACAGTGGTGTGCCAGCGCGGCCTGCACTCGACGCAATTTACGCCGCGCCACGACGGAGCCGTTGAGACGCGCATCGTGTTCGTCTGGATGGGCCGGAATCGACAGTGCCAGTACCGAATACTCGTTTGCGACGGGGATTCCGCATTCGCGCGCCATCGTCGATGTCGGTCGCCCGGCCATCAAGGCGGTGGTGAGGGTGTGCACCGCGTTGTGGTGTTGACCGGCGACTTCGCGCTGTTCGCGCAGGTAGGACTTAGTCACTGTGGTGCACATCAGATCCGAGACCTTCAGGATGGTCCGGAATCCGTCGATCATAGTGTCACGGTCGTGGGCGGTGTCCGGGGTGTAGACCCGATCCATACTCAGGCGCAGGCCTTCGTGGAAGGCGCGCAGGATGGCATCGATCGGTACCCCTTCGTGTGCCCATCCTGCCGCGGCGATCGAGAGCCGGTTCAGCTTGTCGGTGACGTCAGCACCGTCGATGACACCGCCCACGATCTCGAGGCACATCCGAGTGACAGAGGTGACGTTGCCGGCGATCGCGTCACCCGGCAGGGTTCGGCAGGTTGCCACATTCGCGGCGAAATGCTCGACCAGTTGACTGGTCAGGCCTCGCACATCGCGAAGTGGGGTGAACATCGGTGTCTTGTCGAGCTCGATCGTCATCGTCGACTCCCTTTTGTGTACCACCAACGAGACCGAACAACTCGTTGGTGACGGTTCCTTCTTCCGCAGCGCGCGACGTGACAGCTAGCGTTCGACGTGGAAGCGTCGGCACATTTTGCTCGTTCCGATGTGATGGCTCGCACTGCGAAGCGTTCGTGATCATGACTGTAGGGTGAGCTACCGCTCACCTTCTACTTTTCTTTTCAACCACGTCTGCGAACGAAAAAGATACGCTTTACCTGGGGATGTTCTGTAACTGGTCGATCGCTCCAGCGAATGGTCTCCCATTCTGGCAGCAACCACTCACTTTTTGATCCTGGTGGCTTGTGCTTGTTTACCGAGCTGCGATCTCCGCAGCGACGGCGCTCATGCCGGTGTGGTTCGGGTGGTAGGAGCTGGTGATGACGGCGACCGGGCTGCCGAGCTCGGCTGAGCCGGTGGCACCGCTGGACCCGGTGATCAGTGGGCTCCGGAAACCGTGAACCCAGGGCTGGGGTGCGCAGGCGGTGTGGGATTCGGCGTCAGGGGCAGTAGCGATGCCGGTCGCGGCGGCGGCCGCGCGGGTAGCCAGGATAAGAGCGTCGTGGGTACGGCGGGCGCGCTCGGCGTCTGCCCGGTTCATTGGAACGTTGTCACAAGTGGTGGCGGCCCGGTCGAGGACAGGCAGGTCACCAGCAAGACGGTCGCACGGGGCGCTTTGCGCTGAACAGCACGGACAACGTCGGTGATCGCGGTTTGCACCCGGGTGTATTCCGACGTGGTCGGCTCCGGTGAGGTTCCAGCGACGGTGGCGCAGGCAGCCGCAGCGAGATGCGAGGCGATCGGAATTCCACCCGCGAGGCCGTGACCGCAACTCTGCGCGATCATGTTCGCGCTCATCGCCAGATCATTGCCGCCGATAGTGATGCTCACCAACTCGGTGTCCGCAGTGACCGCTTCCATCTGCCGTGGCAAGGTTTTGCCACCGCGCAACTGCTGCCCCCGGTCGGTGACATCGGCGGTTGTCGCACCCGAGCAGGTCACATCGACCAACGAGAACCCGAGCTTTCCCGCCAACTGTGCCGGATAGTTCAGCGCCGAGCGCAAGCAATCGACGTCGGCGACCGGTCCGAGTCCGGGGCCAGCAGCAAACGAACTCCCCAGCGCGACGTAGCGCGGAGCTGTGCCCGGTGGCGCCTCGGCCGTTACCACCGAGTTCGCGGTGACCACCAATGCGGCGACGCACAGACCGACTGCACGGGCGGTATGGCGTATCTGTTGTCAGCTCCTGGCACTGCCTGGTGGATCGGGTCGCTCCGACCGTAAATGATCATGGACCGAAACCCGGCAGGTCAAGCAAAAGGTGCTTTGGATACACGAAGTACGCCACCTGCCGGTTGTGAACCGGCTCAGAGCGTTTGCCTCGAAACCGCACCTACATCCGGCCCAGGCACATCGCCCGGCTCAGGCCTGGCTGCACGGCGACATCGGTGTGACCATTATCCCCGGATATCGGCCACCGTCCGCGACGTCGCAGGGCACAACCCTCAGGTCGAATCGGTTACCGAGGTGCGGCATTTGTTCGGCGAGCTGCTGGATCGACTCATCGGCGACCGACTGGGCGCGAAGCCTGCCCGCCGGAAGCACCCCATGCAGCTAGGACAGGAGCCTCGATGAATTCGACGACGTGGTATGCCAGGAGGGAGACGGCGGTGACGACCACAGCGATAGTCCAGGTCTCGTCGTATCTGCTGTTGGCATTGGCCACGCTGATCTGCCCGCCTAGCCCGGTGAGGCTGAACAACCACTCGTACAGCATCGCGCCGACCACCGCGGCGGGCACAGCAGTTTTGACTGCAGCGAACAGATTGGGTAAGGCGCTGGGGAACGCAACCATCCACAGTGCGGTCCATCGAGATCCGCCGTACACACGAACTAGATCAAACGAACTCGGTGCGGCTGAACGGAATCCGAGACTGAGGTTGATCAAGATCGGGAAGAAGACCAAAATCAGCCCTATCAGCCCCACCGCTGGGGTCCCACTTCCCAAGATTGTGAAGATGACTGGCGCAAAACCCACCAGTGGCACCGTTCGCAGGAGCATCGCCATCGGGAGGAACATGGCCTCTGCCGCTGGCAGCAGCTGGAAGGTTACCGCTAGCAGGATTGAAGCGGTGACGCCGGCGACGAATCCGATTCCCGCATCGCCGACTGTCACGGCAAGCAAGTTCGACATCGTTGCGCGGCGGTCGGCTGCGCTTCCGTACTTGGTGTCGGTGAACAGGTAGTGCCAGACGTCCGACGGCCCCTTGGCGATGTATGGGCTGACCTCGAGTGCCGTGATCAGCAGATGCCAAACAGCGAGAAGGATGAGAGTGGACGCGACCAGCGAGATCAGCGAACGCAGCAGGTGGCGGATCGTGATCATCGCACGCTTTCCTTCGCTGGGGTGGCCCATGGCGTTGCGGTGCGCTGAACGAGACTGGCTATGACATAGCCGACGCCGGCCACCGCGGCACTGAGCAGTGCGAGTGACCACATAGGCTCGGGGGTGGCCCGGATCTGCGCCGCCATCAGCATCAGCCCTAGCCCTGTGTCGACCCCGCTGAGGAAGAACTCTCCCAGTAGGGCGCCCAGAAACGCTGCGGGCACAGCAAGTTTGAACGCGTTCAGGATATTGGGAACTGCCGCGACTGCACGAACTTTCCGCAGTGTCATCCATCGCCCGCCCCCGTAGGCAGCGACGAGGTCCAGTGTCGTGGTGTCCACGGCACGCAGACCTACCAGCGCGGAGACGATGGTGGTGAAGAACACCAGCATGGCCGCCAGCACGACGGCGACCACCCGACTCGAAGTGGCCGACATGAGCACTATGAGCGGCGCGACAGCGGTCAGCGGAATACAGGCGACGATCACGCCGACTTGGGTTACCAGTCCTTCGAGCCACGGTGCCAGGAAAACTGCCGCTGTGAGAGCCAGAGCAAGGAGGTTGCCCCAGAAGAATCCCTGGGCCGCCTCAGCCACCGTCACCCCGATCCCGGTCCAGTAGGCCGGGTCACCGAGATCGCGCAGCAGTCGCGCCAGCACGCTATCAGGTGCCGGGACAGTTCCCTGGCCGAGGTTGGCTGCCGAGGCCAGCCACCACAAGCCCAACAAGATCACCGCTCCTGCCAGCGTGTGCAGCCACGACGGTTGTTCCTCCCATACCGCGAGCCAGCCCGGGCGGTTCTTGCGGATTCGTGAGGTCATTGGACTGCTCCTGCCTTCGAAGCTGCCTCGTCGAAGAGGAGTTCGGACAGCAAGTCGGTGTATGCGTGGAATTCCGGCGTTCGCATCAGGTCTGGAGTACGAGGGCGGGGCAGGTCGATCGGAACGACGGTGATGATCCGCCCCGGGCGGCGCTGCATCACCGCGACCGCGTCGGAGAGGAATACAGCCTCGCCGACTCCGTGGGTGACCATGAGCGTTGTTGCGGGGCGTTCGGTCCAGATGCGCAGGAGTTCGATGTTCAACCGCTGCCTGGTCATGTCGTCGAGCGCACCGAACGGCTCGTCGAGAAGCATCACCGTCGGTTCCACGACCAGGCAGCGGGCGATCGCCACGCGTTGGCGCATGCCGCCCGAGAGCTGGGCGGGTCGAGCGTTCTGGAAGCCTGTGAGCCCGACCAGATCGATAAGCTCTGCTATGAGTGCAGGGTCGGGTGTGATGCCTGCGATTTCCAGGGGTAGGCGAATGTTCCGCTCCACGGTCCGCCATGGCAGCAGCGCCGAATCCTGGAACGCTATGCCGAGTTCGTGCGTTTGCTGAATCTGTTGGGGTGTCTTCCCGTTCATGGTCACCCAGCCGTTGGTCGGGCGCTCCAACCCCGCCAGAATCCGCAGAAGAGTCGACTTCCCACAGCCCGAGGGCCCGAGAACCGACAAAAACGAGTTCGGCTCGGTCACCAGTTCGACGTCGTCGAGGGCCAGCATTCGCTGACGCCCCAGTTGGAACTCCTTGGTCACATTGTGGACCGCGATGCCCTGGGGCTTGTTTGTCCTCGTCATCAGCTACGAACCACCTTTGGATGTCGTTGGGGCTGCCGCCGGCGTCGTCGCCGGCGCGGTCGCGGTGGGTGGGGACAGCGTTACCTTCAGTTCTGGATGTCGCTGATAGACCTCGCGCAGCAGTGACATGTCGAAGAGATCGTCTGCGGCGATGTCGTAGCCGATTGTCCGAAGCGAGGTGATGTTGTCGTGGATGAGAGCGTCGGTCATGGTGAACAGACCGAACTGGTTGGTGTCGGCGCTGACGATCAGCTGGCTGTTCTGGATGATGCCCTTGGCGTATTCCTCGGCGAAGTCTGGCGAGGTTTCCTTTCCGTAGATGGCGACTTCGTGGGCGCAGGCTGTCGCCGGATCGTTGATCGCATCGATCCATCCCCGGATGTCGGCGTGCAGATACGCCAGGAGCAGGTCGCGTTTGCGTTCGATCGTGTCTTGACGAACGGTGAGGGTCTCGGCGACGAATGGCAGACCGTTGTCGGCGAAACCCATGACGACCGGCTGGTATCCGCGCTGTTCGAGTCCGATCGAGGCGTTGACATAGGTCATGACACCGTCGACCTTGCCTGTGGTGAGGACCGATTCGTCGTAGCCGACACCGACAACCTCTACTTGTGCGGGTTCGATGTGGTTGGCCGCGAGCAGGCCGCTGAACAGGGTCTGGTTGCCGCCGGCCTGGACGCCGATACGACGCCCGATCATGTCGCGTGGAGTGCGGATCGGTGTCCGGTCCGCCAGGGAGCCGATCGCGAAGGGGTTCTTCTGATAGGTCGAGCCGATAATTTTCAATGGGGCGCCGGAGTTGACGATCGTCGCCGCGGTCAGCGGGGCCGACGACAGACCTATGAGGGCTTTGCCCGCCAGTACGATCGACTCCGCGGTCGTGGACGTGCCGCCCGCGAGTAGATCGACCGAGCCGAATCCTGCTTCTGCGAAGTAGCCGCGTTCGATGGCCATGTATTCGCCCCAGAACTCGAAGTTCTTGATCCAGGACAGTTGGACCGCAATCGGGCCGAATGCCCCGGTCGCAGAAGACGCGCTGTCGGCACCGGAACACGCGGCAAGCACACTCGCTCCGCCGACAATCGCCGCCGCGCCCGCAGCGGCTCGCAGAAAATCGCGCCGGGTGCGCGAGACGGGACTGGAAGCAGTCATCTGTTCATCCTTGGGTGTGCGGGCTCGAGCGGGGTGCTCGCTTCGACTGTCTGGTTCAGTTCTGTCCACCGAGGCGTTCGTTGATCTGTCACAGAAACGACCCTCGGTAAGACATCTAATGTCTGATCAACATTGATACGATGATATCGTGACCGCGTCGAATATCTGCGGCATTCCGACGATGTTTCGGCATTGTGAACGCTTAGACACCCAAGACAAGCCACTAGTCATATGATGACTAGTGCCCGACACAGTGGTGCGGGAACAACAGATCGGAGAACGATGCCGAAGCCATCGCATGGCGGGACCACCGCCGAACGAGACCGGCCAGAGAGCTCTGCTCCTCGTCGGCAACCTCACCGCAGCGAGGGCAGTCCGGCAGTGGATTGGTTCGCGCGCCCACGGGCAGCCTCCCGTTGCTCCTACCGCGTAGGCCGAGGGGAGGTGACGGCATGGCAGAGCCGGTGGTGATCGTCAACGGCGAGACGCTCCCGCTCTCGCTCAGTTCTCCTCATGTCAACGTGCTCGACTTCCTGCGCGGACGTGGGCTCACCGGGGCCAAGGAGGGCTGCGCCGAAGGCGAGTGCGGCGCATGCTCGATCTTGGTGGCAAGACCGGGCGTCACGACGGAAACCGACTGGGTGGCGATCAACGCTTGCCTGATGCCTGCGGCCGCGCTCGACGGACAGGAAGTCATCACGGCTGAGGGGCTCGGCTCATCTGCCCTGCTCCATCCGGTTCAACGCGAAATGGCTACCCGGGGCGGATCCCAATGCGGGTACTGCACACCCGGATTCATCTGCAGCATGGCAGCCGAGTACTACCGTCCTGACCGCGTCGGCGAAGAAGCAACGAATTCTTCCGAGCACGGTCCGAATGGTTTCGATCTGCACGCGCTGAGTGGAAATCTCTGCCGTTGCACCGGGTATCGACCGATCCGCGACGCCGCCTACGCACTCGGACACCCCGAACCCGAAGACCCCCTCGCCCGCCGCCGCGAGGCTGCGCCGCCTGGCCCCGTTGCTACCGATCTGATTGCAAGCGGCCGGACTTTCGCTCGCCCCGTTACCCTGGCGCAGGCGCTGGAGCTGGTGCGCGCACACCCGGACGCCGCGGTGGTCGCCGGTTGCACCGATTGGGGCATCGCGGTGAATCTGGGTGCGAAACGAGCCGAGTACACCATCGCCATCGGCCGATTGCCCGAGTTGCGTAACCTCGAGATCGCTTCCGACTGTATCGAACTCGGAGCAGCCCTGACCCTGACCGAGATCGACCGTCAGCTCGATGGCCGCATACCACTGCTTTCGCAGTTGTTCCCCCAGTTCGCCTCTCCCCTGATCCGCAACAGCGCAACTCTCGGCGGAAACCTCGGAACCGGCTCGCCGATCGGCGACTGCGCGCCCGCACTGCTGGCTTTGCAAGCGACCATCGTGCTCGTCGGATCGGCTGGGGAACGCGAGATCGCGTTGGCCGACTACTTCACCGGATACCGACGAAGCGTACGCCACGCGGACGAGTTGATCCGTTGCATCCGAATCCCCCTGCCGTTGGCAAACACTGTGGCGTTCCACAAGATCGCGAAGCGACGTTTCGACGACATCTCCAGTGTCGCTGTGGCCTACAGCCTCGACATCGCCGACGGGGTCATCCGTGCAGCGCGAATCGGCGTGGGTGGTGTCGCCGCGACTCCTGTCCGCGCCTATCGCACCGAGAGCGTCCTGCAGGGACGCCCCTGGTCGATCCGCACTGTCGAGGAAGCCTCTCGGCAATTGCGGATCGAGGGCACACCGATCGACGACCACCGTGCCAGCGCGCGCTATCGCTCCGCGATGCTCGGCAACAGTCTGTTGAAGCTCTTCGCGCAGAAGACGGAGGTGACTGCATCGTGAGCGAACTGTCGCACCGGCCGGACGACGCGGCAGTGGGCATGGCGATCCCGCACGAGAGCGCGATACTGCATGTCACCGGCGCCGCCTTGTACACCGATGACCTGGTGTACCGCACCAAGGACGTTCTGCACGCATATCCGGTCCAAGCCTCCGTTGCCCATGCCCGCATCAACGCGGTGAACACCGACACGGCGATGGCCGTTCCCGGCGTCGTTCGGGTACTCACCGCAGCCGACGTGCCGGGGGTGAACGATGCCGGCGTCAAACGAGACGAACCGCTGTTCCCTTCCGAGGTGATGTTCAATGGCCACGCTGTCTGTTGGGTTCTGGGTGAGACCATCGAGGCCGCGCGCTCGGGAGCGGCAGCGATCGACCTCGAGCTCGACCTGCTGCCGGCGTTTCTCACGATCGCCGATGCATGCGCGGCGGATAGTTTCCAGGGCGCACAACCGCAGGTGAGCAGTGGTGACGTCGAAGCAGGTTTCGCCGACTCCGCGCATGTCTTCGCCGGCGAGTTCGAGTTCGCCGGCCAGGAACATTTCTACCTCGAAACACATGCGGCGCTGGCGCATGTGGACGAGGCAGGGCAGATCTTCGTGCAGAGCAGCACCCAGCACCCCTCCGAAACACAGGAGATTGTGGCGCATGTGCTGGGTTTGCACAGCCATCAGGTCACCGTGCAATGCCTGCGCATGGGCGGCGGATTCGGCGGAAAGGAGATGCAGCCTCATGGGTTCGCGGCGATCGCCGCGCTGGGAGCGATACTGACGGGGCGCCCGGTCAGCGTACGGCTCAACCGGTCCCAGGACTTCACCATGTCGGGCAAGCGACACGGCTTCCACGCCCGGTGGCAGATCGGTTTCGACGCCGAGGGCCGCATTCAAGCACTCGACGCGGCCTTGACCGCGGACGGTGGTTGGAGCTTGGACCTCTCCGAACCCGTCCTTGCCCGCGCGTTGTGCCATATCGACAACACCTACTGGATTCCCAATGCCAGGCTCAATGGCCGGATCGTCAAGACCCACAAGGTATCCAACACAGCCTTTCGGGGTTTCGGTGGGCCACAGGGAATGCTCGTCATCGAAGATATTCTCGGCCGTTGCGCGCCCCTGCTCGGCATGGAAGCCATGGAGCTCCGCCGACGCAACTTCTATACCGAAGGGAAGGCCACACCCTACGGACAGCGCGTGCGCGACCCGCAACGCATCACTGCGGTCTGGCAGCAAGTCCAGGCAAACGCGGACATCGCTACCCGGCAGCGAGCGATCGCCGACTTCAACGCGACACACCAGCACAGCAAACGAGCGCTCGCGGTGACACCGCTCAAATTCGGCATCTCGTTCAACCTGACAGCATTCAATCAAGCAGGCGCGTTGGTTCTCGTCTACAAGGACGGCTCGGTGCTGATCAACCACGGCGGCACCGAAATGGGCCAGGGTCTGCACACCAAGATGCTGCAGATCGCTGCCACGACACTCGGGATCCCGATGAGCAAGGTTCGCCTGGCTCCCACACGGACCGACAAGGTACCCAACACCTCCGCCACCGCGGCCAGCTCAGGTGCCGATCTCAACGGCGGCGCGGTCAAGAACGCCTGTGATCAGCTGCGAGACAGGCTCTGTCGGGTCGCAGGAACAGTCCTGGGCGCCAGCTCCGCCGACATCCTCATCACCAACGGCGCCGCCCATAGACTCGGCGCCCCTGACGAGTTCATTGCCTGGGACGAGCTGGTGCGAACGGCCTACCTTCAGCGCGTTCAGCTTTCGGCCACAGGGTTCTACCGCACTGAAGGGCTGCACTGGGATTCATCGGCCATGCAGGGCGCACCGTTCAAGTACTTCTCCTACGGTGCGGCCGCGGCTGAGGTCGAAGTCGACGGGTTCACCGGCGGCTACCGCATCCTCAGGGTCGATATCGTGCACGATGTCGGCGACAGCTTGTCCCCGATGATCGACATCGGCCAGATCGAGGGCGGTTTCGTTCAGGGTGCCGGATGGCTGACGTTGGAGGAGCTGCGATGGGACACCAGTGGCGGTACCGGGCGCCTGCTCACGCAGTCAGCCAGTACCTACAAATTGCCGAGCTTCTCGGAAATGCCCGAGACCTTCCGGGTCGAGCTTCTGCAGCATGCGACCGAGACAGGGGTCGTCTACGGTTCGAAAGCAGTCGGCGAGCCGCCGTTGATGCTTGCCTTTTCCGTTCGTGAAGCCCTGCGCGAGTGTGTCGCGGCGTTCGGGGCCGCCGGAGTCAGCGTCGAGCTCGCGTCTCCGGCGACACCGGAAGCGGTCTTCTGGGCAATAGAGCGCGCTCGGCAGTCCTGTTCGTCCGAGGACGAAGCGACACAACTCCATCAGATCTCGATCCAAGAAACGTTCAGCGATGTCTGATGCGATGTGGCTGTCGGCTGTCACTGGGCTGCGCACGCGGCGCGAGCCGGGTGTGCTCGCCACGGTCATCGTTGTCCGGGGGCACGCACCCCGTGGCCCGGGTGCCAAGCTTGTGGTTAGCACAGCGCGGACCTGGGGCACGATCGGCGGTGGCAATCTCGAGGCCTCGGTGATCGACCGTGCCCGCGAAATGATCGAGGCCTCTGGCACCTCGGTGGAACTGATGGATTCGGTACTGAGCGAGCGAGCCGACCACCGCCATGGTGTGCAGTGCTGCGGTGGGTCGATCACGGTGCTGCTGGAACCACTACCTGTGGTACCGGCGGTGGCGATATTCGGAGCAGGGCATGTCGGGCTCGAACTGGCGCGGATCCTCGCTCGCCACGACATCGAGCTGCACCTGGTCGATAGCCGCGCGGAGTTGCTGACAGAACAGCGACTCGGTGTTCTCGCCGATTCGGTCGCGCGAGTCCACGTCCATCACACACCGCTTCTGCCGGAGTCTGTGCTCAGCGAGCTCCCGACCGGTACCCACATCGTGGTGATGACTCACGACCACGCAGAGGATGCTGCTTTGTGTGATGCGGCATTGCGTGAGTCGCACACAGGGTCGATCGGACTGATCGGTTCAGCAGCCAAATGGGCGCGTTTCCGTCGGCGCCTCAGTACCGAGGGTGGACACGACACCGCCACGATCGACCGGATACGCACTCCGATCGGGGTACCCGAGATAGTCGGCAAAGAACCGGCGACAATCGCGTTGAGTGTGGCGGCCGAACTTCTACAGCTGTTCGAGATCCACTGAATGTGACCAGTATTCCGCGTCGCGCACAGGGCAGGTCATTGAGATCCATACCTTGCGCGGTCGCGGCCACCGGATCGGTACGAGTTCGCCCGTGCGTCCACGTCCGCTTCCGGGGTAAACCGATTGGCTCCCCGATCCATGGGCTACAGGGTGTTGTGGGCCACCGCGATCTGCGTCTCGTGCTGGTTGATGGGGACTTTGCTCAGGTAGTAGGGAGGTCGGACTGGCGCACAATCCGGGTGAGGATGAGGACGGGTTCGGTCTCGGAGATTCCGAGGAGTGCGGCGCGCGCCACGCCCGCGGCGCCAACAGAGATCATCGTCGTTCCGCTGCTGGTATGGCGCAGATACTGATTGTCCAGGATCGCCGGGAGAACAGTATGTCGTGGAAGCAAGGATGCTACGACCTCGGCGACAGGTGCCAAGGAACCGGTCAGCTCGCCGGGTGCCAGAACGGCTTCACCCGCAGTCGGCAGGGCGTGAACGTGGTGGGTGAGGTCGATGTTGGCCTGCCGAGGACAGTTTTCGAAGCCAGCTTCACGACCGCAGTCCCAGCTCTACGGTGCGAGGTTGGGGGACACGATGCGCTGGCGGATCAGTGCCGCAGCCTGCGGAACTGCTTCGACCACCACACCGATCATCGGGCTACCGACGGCTTCCATCGCGATGGTCTTTCCGCGCTCGTGTGGGTCCAGCACGACATCGAGTTCGACTTCTCGCACCCGTGTCGCGGCGACCTCACCGACGGCGATTGCCGCGGCCAGCGGGTCGTGCAGCGGTGCACGGCGGCGGGTGGTGACAGTCTCGTAGAAGCCGATGTAGTGGCGCAGCATGTGGCCCAACGCAGCGTGCAGGGGTACCCCAGTGCCGGTGAGAAGATCTGCGTCGCTGTCATCGAGGTGGTGATCCAGCGTGACATCGAGGGGTACGAGTTGTGTTGGAAACCCGGCGCGTAGCACGATCCGGGCCGCTTCCGGGTCATTTGCGATGTTCGCCTCTGCGGCTGTGGTGATGTTGCCGGGCACCCAGACGGCTCCGCCCATGACTGTCAGGCTCGCGATCAACCTCGGAAGGGCTGGCTCCAGTTCCAAAGCCAGTGCGACATTGGTCAACGGCGCTGTGGCCAGAACGTGAAGGGTCTGTGGATACGTGTGTGCCAGCCGCACGAGCATCTCGGCTGCGCTCTCTGCTGTCGGCAAGTGACCGGGCGGTAGTTCGACCCCTCCGACGCCGTTGTGTCCGTGGACATGCGGGGCGCCACCCCCGTAGGAACCGGCAAGGGGCTCCGGTGCTCCGACAGCCACGGGGATGCCCGGCCTCCCAGCCATTCCCAGGAGAGCAGTGGTGTTTGCGGCGCCCTGCTGGGGGGTTGTGTTCCCAGCGACAGTACCGATGCCCACCACATCCAGATCGGGCACGTTGAGCAGGTACGCCAGGGCAAGCGCGTCATCCACTCCAGTATCGCAGTCGAGGTAGAGCGGAGTGCTGATCTTCATGCAAAACCCTCCATAGACGATATGCACATCGTGCATACCCGCAATACAGGTAGGAACACGGCACGGCTCGGGGCGCCTACGAGTGACGCAGCCGGCACAGATGACCCCGAAGACGATCAATCTTCTCGGGTGCAGCCAGCTGACCATTCTGGGCGATGTCGGCAATCGCGATCCGAATCGAGATGTACAAGACAGCCGTCAGCGCCGTGACGGCATGAGTCCGGTGAGATCGAATTCGGAGTCGGCGACGAGCTTTTTGGGGACAGGAACCCCGGCTTCGATCAGTTTGCGTGACACCATGTGGTCACGTGGCGTGTTGAAGCTCTCCACTGCCGCCAGCCGGTGCCCGGAAAAAAGGAACAGCGAGTATCGACCGCTGGCTTTGTCGCCACGCACCACCGTGTCATCGTGCCCGAGGCACAAGCCCGCAATCTGCAGCTTGAGGTCACGCTGGTTGCTCCAGAACCACGGCACCGCTTTGTAGGGGTGCGGATTGCCCGTCAGTCGGGCAGCCAGGGTCCGCGCCTGGTCGGCCGCGTTCTGCACTGACTCCAGCCGAATGATCGTTTCACCCGCGAAAGGGTTCGGGTGTGCCGCACAGTCACCGATCGCCGAGATCGCCGGATCCTCGGTCGCCATCGTTGCATCGACGAGAACACCGTTGCCCACAGCCAGCCCGGCCTCATCAGCCAGTTCCGTATTCGGTTGTACTCCGGCGGCCATGATCACTTGATCCACGTGTAAGACCTCGGCCTCGTTGAGCCGCAAACTTGTTCCCCGTGATGTATAGGTCAGACCGCTGATCTCGGTGTCGAGGTGGATACGAGTTCCCAAGGCCCGGTGAAACTCCAGCAAGTGATCCGATGCCGCGGCAGACAACGATCTCGACATCAACCGGCTCGCGCGTTCCACGACATCGACAGCGATACCGCGCTCGCGAAGCAGAGCTGCCAGTTCGAGTCCGATGAACCCGCCACCGATGATCGCGACGTGGCGAAGATCGGCCAGGACGTTGAACAGCCTTCTCGCGTCTGCCAGCGTGCGAAGCCCGAGCACTCGATCCCGATGCAGACCTGCCAGGTTCGGTAGACGGTTGCGTGCGCCGGTGGCAAGTACGAGGTGGTCATAGGGGACTCGTTCGCCGCTGGAGAGGCCGACAGCCTTGCGCTCCCGGTCGATCCCCGTGGCCGCGGCGCCGAGACGCAAGTCGATGTCCTTGTCGCGGAAGACCGGGCCACCGTGCAGTGGCATCGGAGTGTCGGTAGCGGACTCGAGCAGGTGTTTGGACAGCGGCGGGCGCTGGTAGGGGAACTCGGGGTCGTCACCGATGATCGAGATCGAGCCGGTGTGCCCTCGTGCCCGAAGCGCAACCGCCAGTTCGATTCCGGCTTGTCCGCTACCGATGACGACGACCTTCTCGTGTGAGTTCGCCATAATCACTTCTTTCAGATGAGGCCGTCCCCCGAGCACATCCAGCTGCCAGCGTGCTCTGCTGGCAGCTGGTGTGCAGGGAGCAAGCGGGCTCCGTGTCGGAGCGCGCTAGGCGGATGAAACGTGAGTAAGGATCTTCAGGTTCGTGCAGGCTTCCAGGCCGGCCACGCCGCGCTCGACACTGAACCCGGACTCCTGGTGTCCGCCCAGCGGGATGTCCGGCCCGAACACGTGGATACCGTTGATCCACACGGTTCCCGCGTTCAGGCGATTGGCAACTGCCGGGGCGTCTGGGCCCCACACCGACGCCGCCAGACCCATCGTGGTCGCATTCGCGCGTTGCACTGCTTCGTCGACAGTGGAGTAGCGCAGGATGGGCAGCACAGGTCCGAATTGTTCTTCCTGGACGATCCTGCTGTCTTCGGGCGGGTTGTCGATGATGGTCACCGGGATGAAGTATCCCGCTTCGTCGCCTGCGGTGATGCCTTCGTAGGCGAATTCGTAGCCGTTGGCCCGGCAGTCCGCGATGAGTTCGGCTACCCTGCCGTACTGTTCGCGATTCTGCACGGGACCCAAGTCGGTGGCGCCGTCCATACCGTCGCCGACTGTGATCGTTTTAGCGAATTCGACGAACTCACGCAAGAATTCGTCGTAGATACCTTCGTGCACGTACAGCCGTTTGGTGGCGATACACACCTGTCCGGAATTGTAGAAGGCCCCCCAGAACAATCGTGGAACGATGGCGCGCCAGTCGGCGTCGGGGAGAACGATCGCGGGGTCGTTTCCCCCGAGTTCCAGGACAACGCGTTTCATGCCGTCTGCGGCAGCGCGCAGGACCTGTTTGCCCACTGCGGTCGAACCGGTGAAGGTGATCTTCTTGACCGCGGGGTCCTCGGACAACCGCCGGCCGACGAGATCGCCGCCGGAGACGACGTTCAGGACGCCGGGGGGGAAGATCGAGTTCGCGAGTTCCCCGATGCGCAGCAGAGTGAGAGGCGTTGTCGGTGCAGGCTTGAGGATGATCGTGTTCCCGGCGAGGAGGTTGGGCGCCAGCTTCGCGATGCTGAGGACGACGGGCATGTTCCATGGCGTGATGGCCGCTACGACGCCGAGTGGGACTCGATGCGCTTCGACTCGAAGTTCGGGACCGTCGCGCAGCACTTGCACCGGAAGATCGAGGTCTGCGGTGCCGGTGAGGAATTCGATCGCGCCGTACATTTCCTCGGCAGCCAGGCTGTGCCGGGGCTTTCCCTGCTCCAGGGTCAGCAAGGTCGCCAACTCCTCGAGATGGTCGGATACGGCCTGGGCGAAGGTGCGCAGGTAGTCGCCACGCTCCTTGATCGACTTGTCCGACCATGCGGGAAAGGCGGCGGTGGCCGCGGCTAGCGCGTCGGAGAGGTCGGCGGCAGACGCGATGGGCGCGTCGGCGACCACTGTTCCATCTGCCGGGTTCACGACCGGTGCGGTCTCTGTGCTCGCGCGGGTACGACCGGCGATGGACAGGACGAAGGGGCCGTCGAGTTTTTGATTTCTCACCACTACCTCGGTTGCTCTTGGTGTCAGTACTGGGTTTCGGGGACGTAGACGGTGACTTCGTCGGTGTCTGCTCGCGCGATCAGTTGGCAGCCGAGCCTGCTGGCGTCGGTGCGCTCACTGGCGGCGTCATCGAGCAGGAAGTCTTCGTCATCACTGCGCGGCGGGAAGGCGTCGGCACTTGCTTCGTCGACGTAGACATGGCAAGTGGCGCACATCGCGTTGCCGCCGCATTCGCCGACTATCCCGTCGATTCCTGCCCGCACCGCGGCGTTCATGACACTTTCGCCGGGGTTGGATTCGACGGTGTGCGAGGAGCCGTCTGCCTGGATGTAGACGATTTTCAGCATGGCACTCACTTCGGCAGGATGGTGATCGGCATACTGCGGATGCCGCGCATGACGTTGTTGTACCTGCGGGTGACCGGTCCGGTGATCTCGATGGAGCGGACTTTTCGCGCGAAAGCACCCAGGAGGATCTCGCCCTCGAGCTTGGCGATCAGCTGCCCGGCGCACATGTGGACTCCGGCGCCGAAGCCGACGTGACCGGACAGATCGCGCGAGAGATCGTAGGAATCCGGTTGCTCCCATCGCCGCGGGTCACGATTGGCGGCGGCGAAAAACATCATGACCTTCTCCCCGGCTCCGATGGGAGTGCCGCCGATTTCGACGGGACGGGTCGTCGTGCGGCAGAAACTCTGGATCGGTGTCTCGTAGCGGACAGCTTCCTCGAAGGCGCTCCTCGACAGGCTCGGGTCTTCGCGCAACCGTTGCCACTGGTCAGGGTTGACGGCCAGGCAGTAGAGCGCAGCCGAGAGCGTATTCACGGTCGTGTCCATGCCGGCGGTGAACAACGGGCTCATCAGGGCTACTGCGTCTGCGTGCGAGATCTTGCCCTCGTCGGCGTAGGCGAAGATGGTGGCCCCGATCGAGTCGTCGGCGATGTTCTCTCGCTGGCACGACTGGATCTGGAACGGCAGGTATTCCTGCATCTTCTCGATGGACTCGCGGCGGCGGTCGTTGGCCGGGCCGTGGGTGTTGAACGCAAGGTCGGCGAAAGGCAGGAGTCGGTCCCGACCTTCCTTCTTGAGCCCGATCGCATCGGGAAACACCGAGAGCGGGTAGGCTTCGGAGAGTTCCGGGACGGCGTCGAAGGAACGCATCTCCAATACTTGGTCGACCATTTTCTCGGCCACGTCCGTGAAATGTTCGCGCAAGGCGGCTACGGATCTGCGGGATAGCACCCGATTGTAAATCGCGCGCAGCCGCGAGTGCTCGTCTCCGTCGTCCTCGAGCACCATGATCGGTGGGCGCGGCGGGCCGTCTTTCGAATAGTTGGTGGGGCCGACGCCGTCGCCGGAACAGAACGAGTCCGGGTCGGCGAGTACCGCTCGCACGTCGGCATGACGAGCTACTCCGAACAGGTTCCAGCGATCGATCGTGAAAACTGGGCCCGCCTCGCGCATCTGTTCGTGCCACGGATAGGGGTCGCGGAAGAACTCTTCCGCGTACGGGTCGATGTCGACAGTGGGTACCGGGGCAACGTCGGAGGTCGACGTGCTCTGAACAAGGTCTGCCGGTGCGGTCTTTCGCTGGTACGGGCAACCCACAGGGCTGGGCATCGCGTCACCTTTCGGGTTGTTGGTCGTCATGCCGAGGCCCCTCCGTCGACAGGCAGGATCACGCCGTTGATGTAGGCCAAGTCGTCGGAAGCCAGATGCGCGCAGGCGTTGGCGACGTCGATCGGGTCCGTCAGCCGGCGCGTCGGGTTCATAGCGGCGAACTGAGCTTCGACGTCTTCGGTGTCCGGCATGCCGACGAATGCCTCGAACAAGGCGGTCGCTGCCAGGCCAGGGGCCACGCAATTCACACGGATGCCATCGGCGGCCAGTTCCAGCGCCATCGTCTTGGTCACGAGGTTGATCGCGGCCTTGGTCGCGGCATACCAGGTCAGACCTGGGATGGGCCGCAGAGCGGTGGCCGAACCGATGTTGATGATGGTGCCGCCGCCGTGCTTCCTCATGACAGGGACGACGGCCTGCGACATGAGAAACACCGACTTGATGTTGACATTCAGCACCTTGTCGATCTCGTCGATTGAATTCTCGACGGCTGGCTTGTTGGGATAGCTCCATCCCGCATTGTTGATCAAGATATCGACGCGGCCCAGTTCTTCCACAACCCTGTCGACTGCCTGTTGGACCTGTCGGCTGTCGACGACGTCGCATTTGAAGTGAAGCCCGCCGGAGCCTTGCCCAGAGCCCTCGGGCTCGTCCTTGAGATCGAATACCGCTACCATCGCGCCCTGCTTCTCGAGGACCGCGGTGATGGCGGCGCCGAAGCCGGAGGCGCCTCCGGTGACGATGGCCACCTTGCCCGAAAGATTCATGAACTCGTTTTCCTTCCACCGATTGTGAGAGCCACGACGAATTGCAGGTACCCGGCGCGTAATGCAGCGCGTGGAGGGCGCGTAACCTGCCGCTCTGCGACACGGTTTCCGTGGGTGTGGGCGGATCACTTCCGCCGCTGGAGCCCCGCACTGTCGGGATGTCGAGCGGTCCTGTGCCGCTACGTCGGCGGTGCCGGTCGTACCTTTCGCGTGTGCTCCACCACACAGTAGATTACCTAAGTTTCTTCGTCAATACATTGAGTTATTTGAAACTGGACCATAACTTCCAGGTAACAAGCCACACGCGATGTTTGAGCAAACTTTGAGTTGACAGCCCGAGCCGAGGCTCACCAGCGTGGATATCGCGAGTCCGCGCGGCGCGAAAGCAGATACAACTGCCGGCCTCCGAATGCAGCATCAGCATTCACCGGTACCCACCGCGCCCGCACATCGACAGAAACTATTCCCGCGGGGGTTCTACCAGCGAGCACATAAGGTCACGGCGCCCGCCGAGGGAGGGACATCAGGCAAGCAGCGATCCCCGACGCGGCCATGGGATAGCCGCAGACCGCCCGTCGCTGTGATGCGACGGGTCAGCGAGGAGTCGGCACACCACCACGGTGCAATCCGACGACGAAGACCGCGGGCGGTCGACGTGACGCTCACTTCGGAATCAGGGCTTGTCGACCGGCGCCGTGTCGTCATCACCCATGGCGACGAGGTGGCGTTGGATTTCGATCGCTCTGTCACTGTTTCGCACCAGCAGCCTGACCAGCCTGTGGATCTGGTCGAACTCGTCGCTGGTGAGATCGGCGAACTGGACGTCGTTGACTCGCGACTGGACAGGGGCCAGGTGTGCCAAGGCTTCCCAGCCAGCGTCGGTGATCGTGATCGCAGCGACCCGCGAATCTTCCTTGCTGCGTTCTTTGCACATGAGTCCCCGTTTGGCCAACGTGTTGGTCTCAACCGAGACGTGGGTCGGCGTCACCATGAGATGGTCGGCGATCTCGCGGATGAGGATTTCGCCATTTCGCCGACCGAGGTGAGCGGCCGCTACGAGCACTGTGTAGGTGGAAGGATTCAATCCGATCACGCGCGCGTGCCCAGCCCTGACCTGCTGGTGGCGTGCACTCAGAGCGATCAGGCCGTGAACGAGCTCACGAAACTTCAGATCGCTGCCGTTGCGGAGGAGCTCCTCACGATTGATTGTCAACGGAGCAGCTTGTGCCGCAGTCACCGCCACTGGCGATGACCCCCCGTCGGAGGCGCTCGGATCTTGCCCCGCCATATGATGCCTCGCTTCCGCGCCCGGGCCGCACCCGACGACCTCGCTCCCGATACGAATCCAGCTTACGTAAGAATCTGATGGAATTCCGCGTTGGTCGTGTATTCGGGCAGTAGTGCCGCGTGTCGCACCGGGCCGGATCGCAGGACCTGCCTATCCCGGGCCGGCAGACTTCAGAGCGATAGTGACACTCTTGACCTGTGTGTAGTGGTTGAGAGCTTCGATGCCCTTTTCTCGTCCATAGCCGCTGGCCTTATGGCCGCCGAACGGTGCCTGCACCGCGGCCGTGGACCAGGTGTTGATGTAGATCTGGCCTGCTTCGATGGATTCGGCGACACGAAGCGCCCGCGTGAGGTCTCGTGACCAGACACCGCCGACGAGGCCGAAGTCCGAGTCGTTGGCGATTGCTATCGCTTCGTCCTCGGTGTCGAAGGGAATCACCACCAGGACGGGCCCGAAGATCTCCTCGCGGGCGATCCGCATCTGGTTGTGGACTCCTGTGTAGATGGTCGGGTTGACGAAGAAGCCGTTGCCGAGATGGTCCGAGGTCGGACAGTTGCCCCCGACCACGGCATGCGCGCCTTCTTCCTCGGCGATCTGAAAGTACTTCAGCACCGTTCGGTATTGATCGTGGGTGATCAAAGGCCCGAGGTTCTCGCCGGGACGCAACTCGGCGGCAAGGCTCGCCACCGCTTGCACGAATTCGTCGTGGATCGTACGTTGCACCAGCAGCCGGGTTCCAGAGGAGCACACCTGCCCGGAGTTCGTCGTGAAGGCGCGCACAGCTTCGCGAGCAGCGAACTGATGGTCTGAGTCTTCGAAAACGATATTGGCCGACTTGCCGCCCAGTTCCAGGGTCAACGGCAGGATGCGGTCGGCCGCCATGTGTCCGATCTGTCGGCCGACTCCGACCGAACCTGTGAAGACGACCTTTCTGATCAGTGGGTGCTCGACGATCGCTGTACCTACTTCGGTTCCGCTTCCGCAGACGACGTTGAGCACGTTGTCAGGCAAGCCCGCTTCGGTACCTAGCCGGGCAAGGGCCACGGTGGTTTGCGAGGTGGTTTCCGCGGGCTTGGCGACGACGACATTGCCCGCGGCCAGCGCGGGCGCGATTGCTCGTGCGGCCTGGTTGATCGGCAAGTTCCACGGCGTGATCACACCGATGACACCGAACGGTTCACGCAGGGTGTACACGTGGAGATCCGGTGCGACATCGAGAACTTCGCCGGCGGGCAGGTTGACCAGCCCGGCGTAGAACTCGAAGTACTCGGCAGCGCCGCGGATCTCGGCAAGTGCGGTGGCACGTGGCTTGCCCGTGTCCTCGATCTCCATCGCTGTGAGGGTGTCGAGGTCTCGGCGGATCAGTTGTCCGACCTGCCACAGGATGCGCGAGCGCTGCGCAGAAGCGACTTTGCGCCATCGCCGTGCAGCGTCGTGCGCTCCCCGGGCGGCGATGTCGACATCGGCGGGCGTTCCGGTGGCGACCTCGGCGCCGGGGCCGCCGGTTGATGGGTTCACCGCTCGACGGTGCATCTCTATCGCGGATTCGATGCTGTTCCCCGCGATCCAATGCTGAACGCGCGGCGAGAGCTGGGATGCTCGCGCAGTGGACAGCGTGTCAGTCATAGCGTGCCTTTCGACAATGGCATGGCGACGAGATCTACTGCTCGGTGGACAGCGCGGCCAGGCGCTCCTGCGGGCGACCCTGCGCGGCGGCGGCAAGGGCGATAACGATCTCGTCGGGGTGAGGCGCGTCGGGAATGCGCACTTCGACGCTTTGATGGTGAGAGCGGATCGTGGCGTCGGTGATGTGCTTGAGAGGGATGTCGAACACGGTGCCCGACGCTGCTCGCTTTTCGACTGCGGGGAGCAGCGTGGTCGCCTGTGCGGCTTTGCGGAAGTGGTCGCCGAACTTGAGAGTATGGATCAGGCCGGAGCCGTGTTCGATTTCGCCGTCGATGCCCACGATTGCGGCTTTGCCGTACGCTTCGGGGGTGGCACCGAGTGCGGCGACCACACGCGGCGCGAGCAATGCGCCCAGCTCGGAGGCGTTGGCATCGATGCCGGGACTGAGGTCGGCGACGAACCCCTGGCCTTTCCAGGGGTTTTCGATGACGGCGGCGACCACTGCCAGGCGAGCCGGTGGGGTGACGGCGCGTCCGCCTTCGGTCAGGACTTCTTCGACGATGGTGACGATCTTGCGGATGTTCATTGCAGGACTCCTGTGAGGTCTTCGAGCGAGATGGGTTGGTCGGTGGTCCGATCTCCGGAACGGGGGAAAGGCCGTGGACCGTTCGATGCCGCGGCGACGATGGCGATCTCATCTGGTGCGGGAGCATCGGGTACTCGCGCAGTGACGGTCTGGAAGTGGTTGCGGGTGGGTCCGGCGTCCTTGCGGCCGAGTGGTACGACCAATGCGGTCCCGGCGTCCCCGCGGTCATCGGCGAAGGCGATCACGGTGTCGCCGGCTAGAAATGCGCGCAGGAGGTTGGCGTAGTAGGGGGTGTGGATCAGCGCTGCGCCGTGCTCGAGTTCGCCAGCGGTGCCGATGACCGCGCCTTTGCCGAAGGCTTCGATGTGCTCGGCTCCGCCCAGGTGGCTGGTGATCCGGTCGGTGAGCAGTTTCGCCAGCCTGGCAGCGATTTCGCGTCCGGGGGTCAACAGGTCGGAGTCGACGGGATCTCCGATCCAGGGGTTGGCGATGACCGCGATAGCGGCGACGCGGGTGATCGAACCGTCCACCGCGCGTCCTTGTTCGGTGAGAATCTCCTCGCTGAGGGTGAGCAGTTTGCGCAGACCCCATCTGGCCTCTATCGAGGTCGGATCCTCGGGACGGAGTTGGGCGGCTGGGGTGGTCATGCTGCCACCGTCTGGGAGGTGACACTAACCTGCCGTTTCGGGGTAGGGGTGTTGCGGCTCTTGGTGAGGCGGATGACCCCGTCGGTGATGACGCAGGCCACGCCGGGAATGTCGCCGATATCAAGAGCGTCGAAGGCTGTGTCTGCGGTTGAGCCCAGAGGTGCGTCGAAGACGACCAGGTCCGCATCGCGTCCGACCTCGAGCCGGCCGGAATTGAGCTCATAGACCTCTGCGACGTTTCCGGTCGCCGCGATGACACCTTGCCGGCTCGAGAAAGGTCCCAGCGAAGCCATTTCGGCGATCTGGCGCAGCATCCCCAGCGGGATGACCCCGGTCCCTGTCGGGGTGTCGGTAGCGATAAGGATGCGGTGGAACTGGTCGTGTTCGAGAGCTAGCTCGGCATAGTGAATGGCCGACCGCAGGTTGCCGGCGTGAACCAATTGCAGGGCGATGTCGTGGCCCTCGACGACCAGACGTCGGCTTTCGTCGCGAGTCAGCGCTGTGGGTCCTCCGTTGCAGTGGCCGGATATATTGGGGCGTGCTTCCAGCAGTGCGTCGACGGTGATTTTGGCCAGGCTCCCGGCGATGCTGCCTCCGCCGGTGTGGAACATGACCTTTATTCCGTTGCGCTTGGCCGCCGCGACCACCGGCGCGTAAGCCTCTGGAGTGGCGAACGCGCCGAAGCCGGCCTTGGCCAGCCAGACACCGTTGTCGCTGAGTTCACGGAAGTCGGCGTCGGTGAGACCGGGCTCGAGGATGACCGAGCCAGCGTAAACCCGCATGCCGCCTGGACGATAAGACTGGTAGCAGCGGTTCGCGGCTACCGCCAATGCTTTGACGCCCGCGATGTCGGTGGGTCGGCCTGGCACATGTACCTCGCTGGCCGAGATCGCCGAGGTGGTTCCGCCGTGCACATAGCTTTCCAGGAATCCGATCGTGTTCTGCCGCGGGGTGTAGTCGCCGAAGGTCGAGTGCACGTGCGAATCGATCAGACCGGGTATGACTGTGGCGCCGACGGCGTCGACGATGTGTTCGTGAGCGGCGCGATCTACCTCGCCGGTTGGTCCGATCCAGGTGATGATCCCGTGATCGGTCACGATGGCGTCGCCGTCGATCTCGGCTCCGTCGCGCGCACCGGTCAACGAGGCGCCGATATTGATGATTGCTACAGACACGAAAGCAATTCCTTTCAGAACCAGATGTCCAATTCGCTGTCGGGGTCGCTGAATCCGCCGAAGCGGCCGGAGTAGAACGCCAGGGGCTCGCCGATGCGGTGGCGGGCGTGATGCACCCGACCGAGCAGGATGGAGTGATCACCGGCTTCGATTTCGCGCTCGACCGAACATTCCAGGGTCGAAAGCGCACCCGGGACCACGGGCAATCCGGTGGTCCCGCGATGGATCTCAAGGCCGTCGAACTTGCCATCGCCAGGCTTGGCGAAGGTCGACGCGATCCGCTGTTGGCGCGAGCCGAGGATATTGACCGTGAAGGAGCCACTGGTGCGGACCGCCCGCGCCACTCGACTGGCGGTGGCCAGGCTGACCAGCACGAGAGGAGGCTGCAGCGAAACCCATGTCAGAGAGTTGATCGTTGCGCCGTGTGGCTCCCCGCCGGTCTCGGTCAGCACAAGCGCGACGCCGGTGGTGAATCGGCCCATCGCCCGGCGCAGATCACTGGCGTCCACGTCCGGTAGTGCTCGCTCGTCGCCGACTGTGGTGGTCACGAGTGCACCGCCGCTGCGGGTACGATCGGCGTGTCGAGGTCGTACTGACTCAGGAAGTCGTCGACCCGCTTGATTGCCGCAGCGTAGTCGTACTGCTGGTAGGCCCACATCTTGGTCAGGAACGGCGCCCCGTTGTAGAACATCTCGTACTGCTGATGGCGGCCGGCGAACTCGGACCCGACCGCATCCCAGGCCAGCTTGAACAGTTTGATCCGTTCCTCGGCGCTCACACCGGGCGACACGATGTACTTGTCGATGTCGGGACGGGTGATGCTGCTGTGCATGTCAGCCGTTCCGGAAGGAACCTGCAGTACCCCACCCCCGCAGAGGTCACGAATGATCGCGATGACGCGGGGGTAGAGGTCGGCTTGGCGGGCGACCTGTCCGTAGACGGCAGGTCGGCTAGGCACTGCGAAGCCGTCTGCGTCGATGACGGCGTCGTACTCGGCGGCATGCAGACTCGCGGTGACCGAGGCCGCCAAGCTGGCCAGTTCTCCCAGCTTCTCCACAACACCGGGGAATTTGTCGACCTTGTTCATCGACGCGATGGAGTGGGCGATGCCCAACAGAAAGTCCAGCTTGACCGACAGGCGGGCCTGCGCCTGCCAGTTGGCGAACACGTGGGCACCCGACTGGTGGAAGCTGCGGTTGAGCACGTCAGGATCGCGGTCGACGAATACCCGGTCCCACGGGACGAATACGTTGTCGAAGATGGCGAAGGCGTCGGTCTCATCGAACCGGGCGGTCAGCGGATAGTCGTAGACGCTGGTGGCGGAGGGTGCATAGGGTCGGCGCTCGAGTAGCTTGAGTCCGGCAGCCGCCATGGGAATAGCGAAGCTGACCGCGAAGTCCTTGTCCTCGGGCTTCAACGGCTTGATGCACGATACGAAGAGCTCGTCGGCTACGGCGCCGGACGTGGCCAGCATCGCCGACCCGCGCACGATGATGCCCTTCTCGTCCGATGAGACGACTCCGAGCTGCAGGAAGTCCTCACCCCAGCCACTGGCGATGGTATCGCGGGAAACCTGAGGGGGAATGATCACGTAAGCCACGAACAACGAGCGGTCGAGTACACGCTGGTAGAAGCGTGCGATGTTATCGCCGAACTGTGTGCCCTGTTCGTCGAAAATCGAGCGATGGGCCGCCATGGCCGCGATCGTCGAGGGAACGTGATCGGGACTGCGACCAACGAAGCCGTTGGTCAAGCCAGCCCATTTGATGTGCGCTTCGCGGCGGGTCCGCAAATCATCGACCGACCTCGGTGTCATGTATGCCCGGTTGGCCTCCCGGCCCGTTTCCGGCGCCACGTAGATCATCTCGTTCGCAGGATCGGCCGCAAAGTCGTACATCTTCGCGACCGTCCGCGCGATCGGCGCTGTCGCTGGATGATCGACAACGCTGTCGATCGGTTCACCATCGATCAGCACACATCGGCCGTCGTCAAGACTGGCCAGGTATTCTGCTCCGCTTCGCATTGGGTGCACTCTTCCTTTCGAAATGACGCACTGTGGCGGATGTTTCCGCACCGTGCAGGAAAACACAACAGTACATTGCGTAAGATTCTTACGCATATAGTTTGGCGAAATTTCTTCGGCATCTACGATTGCACGCTGACCACGCCGCTCAGGCGGATCAGCCAGCACGCACAATCGCACCGAAGTACGAGAATTCTCGGCACACACCGAACGCACGAGGCGGAGATCTCGGCCGCCTTCGGATATGTCGATACGTCGAGGATGACGGGAGACCGATTCGGCGCGCCCCGTCGCACCAAATCGAACTGCGCGGGATTTTCCGATGCGAGTGACGGGCGGAGCGGAGCTTTACGAGAGCAGAGGACACACAGGTGACAACGCCTGCGAGCTCGCTTCGAATCGGTCGACCGCCGGCGGCTGGCGACCACTCCCGGTTCCGCGCGGCAGCACCCTACCAATCACAATCTCCGCCGATCCGATCCCGGAGCAATTCGACCGAGCCAGCAGCCCTCACGCCATTCCGGCAGATGAGAAAAATCCCGTGGGCACCGTCCGGCTAATCGGCAACCAAATTCTTCGCAAGGGCGCCGAATGCCTCGTCGACTTTCGACAAGGCCGCGCTCTTCTCCGCCGGGGAAAGCCACGATGCGTGGAACGACTCCTCAACAACGGTGCGGGCTTCCGATACTCCCCATCCGAACTCATCGAAAATCCGGTTATAGGAGTCGCTCACGGATACGCCGAACATCGTGGGATTGTCGGAGTTGATCGTCAGCCTCAGGCCGGCGTCGGCCATCGCATGGATCGAGTCCCAGCGTCGCTGCCGACGGCTCTCGGCCGAGGTGAAGGCCACCACAGCGAAAGACGCTTCGTCGGCTGCCGCCTGGCGCAGCGCGATGGGGTCGTGCACGAGGTTGTTGCCATGGTCATAGCGCTCGCAATGCAGCAGGTCGCGGCTGATCGCGTAATGAGATGCCGGGGCCAGTGCCAGTGGCTGATTGTCTTCACACACATGATTGGTGCGGTGCAGCCCCTCGCGGTACGCGAGCTCGAACGCATCGGTGAACAACTGCGGCGGTCCGGCACCTTCCGGTCCGGAGAGCCCGATCCCGGCCAGCAACTCGTCTTCGTAAGCCAGGGTCTGGCGCACGATGTCGACGGCATCCTCGCCGGAACTGAGCTGGCGGTCGACTGCGACGATCACGCGCGAGGTGACCCCCAAATCTTCCTTGGCCGCCCGCAATCCGGCTGTGATTCCATCCATCACGACCTTGAACGGCACGCCCTGCGACATGTGGTACTGCACCTCGAGATACAACTCACGGTGAACCACGTTTGCGTCAGCCAGACCATCGGCCATGGCCTCGTAGGCAGCCTGAGCGAAATCCTCCTCAGTACGAAAGACTTGCGTGGCCACGCGAATCATGTCGATGAGCTCTTCGAAGTTGGTAAAGCTGTAGGCCTGCTCCAACGACGGTGGCAGCACGAACCCGTTCCGGCGCGCCAGCTCGACGAGCGTGCTGTGGCGCACCGTGCCCGAAAAATGACAATGCAGCTCTGCTTTGGGGACCTCCCGAAGGAACTGATCGAAGTGCACGCTGTGACCTGCCTCTCTGACTGCTGCTCGTTTCCTCGATCCTAAGGGCATACACACATGATGTCTACAGCTACAGACATATGATGTCTTTGACCGGTAGTCAACAGCTGCGGCGCTGCGGCGTCGAGATGTGGACACGTGTGATGTCTTACGTGGCCGGGCTGGCACAATCGCCTTATGAATGCTTCAGATCGAGCAGCGCCTCGTACGTCGGCCGCGCGCGGGTCGCTCGTCGAACGTGTCACCAGCGAACTGATGCAGATGATCACCACCCAGCTCGGTCCTGGCGACCGTATTCCGTCGGTCGAGGCGCTGGCTTCCCGATACGGCGTGAGCCGGACGGTGGTGCGCGAGTCCGCTGCTCGACTGTCGGCGCGTGGCGTTCTCGAGATTCGCCACGGTGATGGCACCTACGTCGCCGAGCCGGACGCCTCGGCCGCATCGACGTTGTTCGCGGATTTGATCCGGATGACTCGACACGATGTTCGTTCGGTCTTCATCGATGTCATGGAGTTCCGTGCAGCGATCGAACCGGAAGCTGCGCGGCTTGCTGCGATGCGCGCGACGCCGGAGGACATCGCGCGGATGATGGATATCCACGCCCGCGGTGGGCACGCTGCGGCTACCGACGACCGAGATGCGCTTGCAGCCACGGATGTAGAGCTCCACGACATCATCTACGAAGCGTCACACAACTTGATCATCCAGCAGCTCATGACGGTCATGCGGCCACTGCTCAACGAACAGCGAACGCGTTACCCCTACCTGCACAGTTTGACCGATCGCAAAGATCACGACGATATCGTGCACGCCATCCTCGGCCGGGATCCCCAGGCCGCCGAAACAGCTGCTCGTTCCCACGTCGCTCATTTACGTAGCCACCTCACTGCCGCGATGTACGGGCAATCCTCCTATCCACGAGCAGACCCAGGCGAGTCGAGCCCAGACTGACACGGGTTCGCGGAACCGCGTCAACCTGCCGCCCGTTCGGACACATTGCTCGGTCGACTTTCGAGACAGGAAGCCCGGACCGCTGACAAGCGTTCTCCCCCACTCGCATACACCATCTGCTCGACCACACCGAAAGCGCGGCGCTCCCCCCACCTGCCAACTGCTGCGTACGCGACGACACCGCCCGCAACCCCCGCAGATGGCGAGGGCGGGCCGGCCCGCGTGGCCGTCCACCCGGCGCGGCTCCGAAAGCTCGCACAGATGAGCTGTTGTCCCCCCACGTGCCGATACAAGCCGCCCTGGCAGTCGACCACTCGTGCGTCGCGACCCGTACGACCCGTGATGCGTCCGCGACCTGGCTATTCGTTGCCAGGCATCACCGGCAGACGACGAAGGGCGCAGGCGGCCGTCCTGGATGAAAGGCGTGTTCGAAGCGACGCCACCGCAGCAGTGCCCGCCGAGCAGACGGCTCGCCACCCGAGCCATTGAAACCGGACAACAACACTACTATTGTATTATTTGAGTAATTGCCTCTGCGCAAGGAAGCTCGACTGCATTCCGGCATGTCAGACCGACCGCCGAGAGCCGGCGCTGCGGACCTGACCAGCGATGTCGGCAGCAGCACGCAGACGCGGGTGACCATCTGGATCCCAGAGAGTAGGTGACACAGCGTGCCAAGAACGCGAATGGATGCGACCGAACGCAGGGAACAGGTACTGGTCGCCGCCGTCTGCGCGTTCGCCGAGACCGGCTACGCAGCAGCCAGATCCGGCGACATCGCCGGCCGCGCTGGGGTATCGCAGACCTACGTCTTTCGACTGTTCGGCAGCAAGAAGCAACTATTTCTCGCTGCTGTCTGCCGCGCGTGTGACCGTCTCGAAGTCGGCTTCGTGGCACGATCCCAGGCCACTCCAGATGCTGGTGCCAACTCGAGACTCGACGCCGTCACCGAGGCTTGTCGGGCGCTGTGTTGCAACGAGCCCGAGCTGCTTCTGGTTCTGCTGCATGGTCTGTCCGCCAGCGGCGATCCAGTCATCGGCGACGCACTGAGGTCCAGAGTCGGCCGAGTATATGAGCTGTTCCGGGAAGTGACCGGCGCTGACGTGTCGCAAGCGCGAACCTTCATGTCCACCGGAGCACTTCTGTCGATTATGGCCGCCATGCGAGTGATCGAGCCCAACGCAGTCACCACCGCATGGGCGAAAGAGATCATGACCAGCCTCGAATCCGAACCGGCCGTGTCACGGGTAAGGTCAACAATTTGAATATTACTCATTACTGATAAACTGAAGGGTATGTCTCTCCGAAACGCGGTTCTCGCTGCACTGCTCGAAGGCGAAGCGTCCGGGTATGACCTGGCCAAGAGCTTCGACGCGTCGGTCGCGAATTTCTGGACGACAACCCCGCAACAGCTCTACCGAGAGCTCGAGCGTATGGACGAGGCGGGCCTGATCCAGGCCCGCCTCGTCGAGCAGGAGCGCCGACCCAACAAACGCATGTACTCCCTCACCGAGGCGGGAGTGCAGGCGCTGGTCGAGTTCACCACCGAGTGCGCGAAACCGCCCGCAATTCGCGAGGAACTACTCGTCATGGTGCAGGCTGTGGATGTAGGCGACGTCGCTGCCATCCGCTCATCCGTTGCCGAGCGGCGCGAATGGGCGCAGGCCAAGCTCTCCCGCTACGAGCGACTTCGGGCTCGGCTACTGGACGGCACCGACGAACATGCCTACTTCGACGAAGCCGAGCGAATCGGCCCGTATCTGACATTGCTTCGCGGGATCGCGTTCGAGCAGGAGAACCTACGCTGGGCCGAGCTGACACTCGGAGTAATCGACCGGCGCGCCGCTGCCGTCCCCGTACGCGCAGCGAATTGATCGACTGCGACAGTCCGCTCCGATTCACCCAAACCACCGACATGTCGCCTCAGTCCATGCCTCGTGGTGACACAATGCTTGCATGCCGACCTCCCCTGCCAGCATGTATGCGGCACAGAAGGTGGCTGGCGTCCGCGATGATCCGCAGGGACGTCTCGATTCACTCCGCCGCCTCTACGAAGAAGACGACAGCCACTCGCCGCGGTTGCCGTTCCGACGCGCCGCGTCTGCATTCATGCAATGGCAGCTACGACGCGGTCTGCTCCACCCCGCGTCAGGACCGCGACCCGGCAGCCCTTGGTGGCGGGCGGTCAACGAGCAGCTGCTGCGCGACGGCTGGGAAGCTCGAGCGATCGCGCGAGGAATGGCCGGAACTCCGTCGTCGCCGAGCGTGCAACTGTCACTGCAGTTCATCACGAAGCCGACAGCACAAAACTGGTATCGCGCTCACAACGGAAGCATTGTCGCCGCGTACTTGTCGAACATCGACCTCGCCGCCCAGGAGAGCCGAACCGAGCGGTTCTTCATGAATCTGGTCCTCCTGCGAGTTCTGTACGCGCACGCCCTGGTGTCGGCACCGCGACTTGCGCTGGGTTGGCTCGCCCCGGTGGCACCTGCCTTGGGCGATCCCAGACTCGGGATGACGGGGGTGTTCTTGTCGATCTCACGCATCCTGCCTCATCGCTACCCGCTCGGAGACGATGTCGAAACCTACATCGCGGACGAGCACGGGTTCGGACGACTGCTCGACATCGGCGTGATCGCTCCGCGTCTTCGGCCACTCTACGAGTGGTCAGCGATCGAGCTGGGCCGGCCCGACGTTCACCTGTTGCTGCGCGGTGCCGTTCCCACATATGCGTGGCCGGTCGACGACGCGACACCGTGGCGCCCACCCCCGTCGTACCCCGCTCGCCTAGCGCGCCGGATCGTTCCACCCACGCTGACGTGACTTCCCGAGCCGCGTCACTTCCATCGCCGTAGTTCGCGCTCGCCGACGCCGTAGAACCTCGGCACAATGATCCCCGATCGATCCTCATCGGTGCCGAACACGCAGATACAACCCCCTCACCCTCTCCGGATACTGGTGCCGCGTGCCTGCACCACCGCCTCCCAGTCGCGATATCCCGACGGCGAGCCTCCTCGGCATACTCCCAGCGATACCGCCCGCCTGCCGCGAGCTGAATCAACCTGACCTGCGGGACCACATAGGTACAGGAACAGCAAAAGCGGATTTGAGTACTACTAACTTTTGCACCCAGAAAACCATGGACAGGTGGTGATCCATGTCATATGCTCGCAGTTGCACCTATTAACTGAATTGACTATGGGAGTCATGATGTTCGAACACCGCCCACCTCCCCCTCGACACTGCGCCGATCACGGACGGGGCGCGTGACGTGCTCAACCTCTCCGTGCTGCTAGAAGACGCCGCTCGCAATCACCCCGACCGCGAAGCCTTGGTTGTTGGGGACACTCGGCTGACCTACGCGACAGTCGATGCGGCCGCCAACCAGGTCGCCGAACTCCTTGTGGAGCACGGGATCGGGATCGGCGACAAAGTCGCGCTGTCGTGTCCCAACGTGCCGTGGTTCCCGATCGTGTACTACGGCATCCTCAAGGCAGGCGGTGTTGTCGTACCGCTGAACGTGCTGCTCAAAGCCCGCGAGATCGGCTACCACCTCAACGACAGTGACGCCGTAGCCTACTTCTGCTTCGAGGGAACCCCAGAACTTCCGATGTCAGCCGAAGGGCGGGCGGGATTCGACCAAGCCGATAGCTGCCGCGACTTCTTCGTCATTACCGCCGACCCCACCACACCCTCCCCATTCGAGGGAGTCGCGACCTTGGCCCAAGCCCTGTCCGGGCGCTCTCCCGCTTTCGACAGCGTGCCGACCGAGTCCACCGATACCGCGGTCATCCTCTACACCTCTGGTACGACCGGACAGCCCAAGGGCGCCGAGCTCACACACGGCAATCTGGTCCTCAACGCCCTGAGCGCTCAACGGCTGATCTGCGATGAGAACAGCGTTGAGGTCCACTTGGTGGCTCTGCCGCTGTTTCATTCATTCGGACAGACATTGCAACTGCACACCGCGTTCGCCTCAGCCGGGACTGTCGTTCTGATGCCCCGATTCGATCCGGCCCGGGCACTGCAGATCATGCGAGCCGAATCCGTCACCCATTTCGCCGGAGTGCCGACCATGTATCACGGTTTACTCGGCACTCTCTCCAATGCCGACGACGCCGACCAACTCACCGCCAGCCTGAGATTCGCGCTGTCCGGCGGCGCCGCAATGCCGGTCGATCTGCTGAATCGAGTCACCGAGCGGCTCGGCGTGCGCGTCCTGGAGGGCTACGGACTGTCTGAGACCTCCCCCGCGGTCTGCTTCACGCCGATCAACGGGCAGAACCGCCCCGGATCGATCGGCAAGCCGATCTGGGGAGTTCAGATGAAACTGATCGACCCCGCGTGGAACGAGATACCCGACGATCCCGACTCGATCGGCGAGATCGCTATCAAGGGCCACCCGATCATGAAGGGGTACTACAACCGGCCCGAAGCCAGCACGGCGTCCCTGCACGACGGCTGGTTCCGTACCGGTGACCTTGCCCGCCGCGACACCGACGGCTACTACTTCATCGTCGACCGGGCCAAGGAAGTCATCATTCGCGGCGGTTACAACGTCTACCCCCGAGAAATCGAAGAGGTAATCATCACTCATCCGGCTGTCTCGCTGGTCGCGGTGATCGGCGTCGAGCACCCTTCCCTCGGCGAGGAAGTCAAAGCAGTGGTGCTCAAGACCGTCGGTGACCCGACCACCGAAGACGAGCTGATCGCCTGGGGCAAAGAGCAATTCGCCGCGTACAAGTATCCTCGAATCGTCGAGTTCCGTGAAACGCTGCCGATGACCTCGACTGGCAAGATTCTCAAGCGGGAGCTGGGCCGATGAGCTCCGAGACAGACGCTGCCGACAACGTTGCCGACTATGTGATCGTGGGCGCCGGCTCAGCAGGCGCCGCGGTCGCGGGTCGAGTGAGCGCGGCTGGGCACTCTGTTGTGCTCCTCGAAGCCGGGCCTGCCGACCGCAAGACCGCGATCCGTATCCCGGCGGCCTTCCCGCAGCTGTTCCGGACCGAGGTGGACTGGGACTACACGACACAACCCCAGAAGGGACTCGGTGGTCGTAGCGTCTATTGGCCCCGCGGCAAAACCCTCGGTGGCAGCTCGTCGATGAATGCCATGATGTGGGTGCCAGGATTTCCTGCCGACTACGACGAGTGGGCCTCGATCGCGGGACCGGATTGGTCCTTCGCGGCCGTCTCGAAGTACCTGGACAAAATCACCAGTCGTTCTTCGGGTCTGGGTATCCACATCGAAGAGCTCCGGTCACCGAACCCGTACACGGCACAGTTCCTCGACGCAGCCCAACAACTGGGCTATTCCACCAGTGACGCAGCCGACTCGATGTTCACCGGATTCGCGCCGACTACGGTAACCCAGTCGCGCGGCGCGCGCTTCAGCACCGCGGACGGCTATCTGCGACCCGCTCAGATCCGACGCAATCTCGAGATCGTCACCGGCGCACGAGCGAACAGGGTCATCTTCGATGGCCAGCGCGCGATCGGCGTGGAATACAGCGCGCAAGGCTCGATCCGTCGAGCGATCGCGCGCCGCGAGGTCGTCATCAGCGCCGGCGCTGTCAACACGCCCCAGCTGCTGATGCTGTCGGGCATCGGCGACCCCGTCGAGTTGCGCAGCCTGGGAATCGACGTCGTTGCCGCCGCTGCCGCCGTGGGAACCAACCTGGTCGACCACCTCGTGACCGGCCTGGCCGTCGAGTCGGAGGCGCCGACGCTGTTCTCGGCAGGTCGGGCTCGCCATATCGCCCAGTACCTCACCCGCCGACGCGGTCCACTGACATCCAACGTCGTCGAAGCACGTGGGTTCGTCCACAGCAATGCCGACCTACAATTGCCCGATCTCGAGATCGTGTTCTTGCCGGTTCCGTTCATCGACGAGGGGCTGACCGAGCCCGACCGCCATGGATTCACCGTCGGCACGGTGCTCCTGCGCCCGCAGAGCAGCGGAACAGTCCGACTGGCCTCCAAAGATCCGGCGGCCAAGCCGATCATCGATCCCGGCTACCTCAGCGACCCGGACGGCGCTGACGACACAGCCTTCCGCGCTGGGGTTGACATCTGTCGACGATTCATCGAGACCATGACCCGAGCGGGCCACTGCAACGGCCGCTACATTCGCCCGGTCGCCGGCCACCGACTAACCCCTGATGCGCTGGTCACCGCAGCAGTCGAAGATATCGCACAGACGATCTATCACCCGGTCGGCACCGCACGGATGGGCTCCGACGAAACCTCCGTGGTGGACCCTCAGCTGCGAGTGCGAGGGGTCCACGGGTTGCGCATCGCAGACACCTCGATCATGCCGACCATCATCCGAGGTCACACCCACGCGCCAGCCGTGGTCGTCGGCGAGCGCTGCGCGGATCTTCTTCTCACATCCTGAACCCCGCACGCGGATGGTCTGCACGAGCCTCTCCCGACCATCCGTGTTCCGGGCAGACACCGACCCGGTGCAAAATCTCGTGACCACCGGACCGACCAAGGCACCACTACCACTATGTGCGCAGCGATTCGCCGACCGGTAGGCGCCGCCACACGCGCGCTAATCGACACGCGCGATCCGCTCGCAGTCAGATCGACCCGACCCTGCTCCCCGAACAAGGTCCAGGGAGCAAACACCGAGATCCTTACAGGTCGGCCCACTGATCGGGCACGGACCACCTAGACATCGCTGCTGGTCATACCATCCGCGGCTGGCCCCTCCCCTGTGGTCGGCAACGCTCACCTCAAACGTTCACGACCAGGGCTCGCACTCAAGACCAGAACAACTTCGATAGAAACAAACACGACTATTAACTTTGTTGACTACTAACATGTCGCGCGCTAGAGTTCGAAGCGTCAACATGCTCAACAAATTGACTATATGAGGTGTGATGCATCCGTTCCGCATGGCTGTCGAAGCCAAAGACCCCGACGCACTCGAGAAGCTGCTCGCCGACGACGTGGTCTTCAGTAGCCCCGTGGTCTTCAAGCCGTACCCGGGCAAGGCGATCACGATCGCGTTTCTGCGCGCCGTGCTGAGAGTGTTCGAGGACTTCCACTACGTCCGCGAGTTCGATGACGTCGGCGGACGCGACCACGCGTTCGTCTTCGAGGCCAACGTCGGCGGCAAGAAGGTCACCGGCTGCGACTTCCTGCACTTCGATGAAGACGGAAAGATCGACGACTTCACGGTGATGGTGCGCCCGCTCTCGGCGGCCTTGGCCCTCAAAGACGCGATGGGAGCGCAGATCCCGAGGATCGAAGCTGAGGCCACAGCCCAGATCGCTGCAGAAGCGGGCACGGCGTGAACGACTACGACGCCATCGTCATCGGCGCCGGCAACGCGGGCCTGACCGCTGCGGCGACTTTGCAGCGCTCCGGTGCACGGACACTACTGATCGAACGTCACAACGTGCCCGGCGGCTGCGGGACCTCGTTTCGCCGAGGGCGCTTCGAGTTCGAGGTCGCGCTGCACCAACTCTCCGGAGTCGGCGTCGAAGGCCAGCCGATGACCCTGCGCAACAAGTTGTTCGAACAGCTCGGCATCGCCGACAAACTGGACTTCGTCGCTGAAGACGACCTCTACCGGGCCGTCATCCCGGGCCAGGTCGATCTCGTCCTTCCTGCGGACTGGGACGGTGCGATCGACGCCGTCGAAGCCTCGTTTCCCGGCAATGCGGCCCGAACCCGCGAATTCTTCGACCTCGTCAAGAAGATCACGTTCTGGCAGGTCGCGGCGATGCGCGGGATGCCGGTCGACCAGCTCGATCCGATGCTGTTCAAGTACGGTCTGCGCACCGTGCAGCAGGTACTCGACGAGTTTTTCGATGACGACCGTCTCAAGTACGCGCTCGGCATCTACTGGACCTATCTCGGCCAGCCGCCGTCGAACTTGGCATTCCAGGACCTGGCGATCACCTTGTTCGCCTACTTCGAATACAAGCCGTTCCACGTGCGCGGCGGGTCACAGGCGATGTCGACAGCGATCCTGGACTCTTTCCTGCAAGCCGGGGGCGATGTCCGATTCAACACCGAGGTCCGCTCGATCCTCACCGAGGACGGCCGGGTGCTCGGCGTCCACCTCGACGACGGCACCGACGTCATCGCGCCCGATGTCGTGTCCAACGCCTCCCTTCCGATCACTTACGGCATGCTCGACGGCGTCGACGTGCCTGCCGAGATCAGTTCCGATCTCGCGACCCGACGTATCGGCGTATCCGGATTCGTGCTGCACATGGGCCTGGACGCCAGTCCCGCCGAACTGGGCTTCACCACCAGCACCAGCTTCATCAGCGCCGACGCCGACGCCGACCGCGCCTACGCCTCGAGTAAATCACTCAGTGCACCAGCTCGGTTCGTGTGCGTCTCCGCCTACGATGTCGCGCCGATCGGCTTCTCCCCCACCGGCGCCACGCACATCAGCTTGATGACGCTGCAGTACGCCGACCCCTGGTACAAGGTGGCCCCGGAAGATTACGCGCGCACCAAATTCGCCTATGCCGAGTCCTTGATCGACATGTGCGAGACCCTCACCCCCGGTCTGCGCGATGCAATCGAAGAAGTCGACGTCGCCACACCGTTGACCATGATGCGCTACCTCGGGCACCCAGGCGGCGCGATCTATGGCTACGACCAGGAGATCGCTGAAGGCTGGCTGTTCCGCAACAGCGAACGCGAAACCCACCTTCCCGGACTACATCTGGCCGGATCGTGGGCCGGAGTCGGCGGGTTCCAACCCACCCTCGAAGCCGGCGCCCGCGTGGCCCGCCGATTGCTGCGCCGCAAAGCCGCCTGAAGGAGCACCTTGTGAAACACCCTCTCGCCGAGCGATTCGACGGTGGCGCCGATGTCGTCGCCCGTATCGAAACCCGCATCCCCGACACCGAAGACCACCACGCCCTGACTCGGTCCACCATCGACACCTACCACCCCAAGCGACTGCACCTGGTTGTCACCGCGATCACCGAGGAAACCCCGAGCACAAGAACTTTCCGGCTCGAGGGACGCGACGCCCTCACCTTGCCGCCGTTCCTGGCCGGGCAGTACATCAACGTGTTCGTCGGCAACACCAGCCGCCCCTACGCCATCTCCTCGAGTCCGGCCCGTCGCGACTACTACGACCTGACCGTGCGCCGCGTACCCGGCGGACGAATCAGCAATCTACTCATCGACACCGCCCGAGTCGGCGACCAGCTCACCACCACCGCGCCGATGGGCACCTTCCACCACAACCCGCTCTTCCACGGCCGCGACGTCATCTTCCTCGCAGGCGGGTCCGGTGTGGCACCGGCAATGAGCATGATCCGCGAGATCACCGACCGCGGTCTCGAACGGACCTTCCACCTCATCTACGGAT
Organism: Nocardia sp. NPDC055050; assembly: GCF_053608345.1. Classification (NCBI taxonomy): domain Bacteria; kingdom Bacillati; phylum Actinomycetota; class Actinomycetes; order Mycobacteriales; family Nocardiaceae; genus Nocardia; species Nocardia sp. NPDC055050. The sequence continues at coordinate 33,111 of NZ_JBSGVG010000030.1, read as the reverse complement.
CACGTGATGGCTCCGACATCATCTTCCGCGCGGAACTCGACGCGATCGCTGCCGCGCAGCCCACCATCACAGTCGACCATGTCATCGCCGAGCCCGACGCAGACTGGACCGGTGCCACCGGCTTCCTGACTGCCGATACGATCTCGGCACTGGCGGGCGAGCTCGACCGCCGCATGGTCTATGTCTGCGGCCCACAGGCGCTCTACCCCTATGCACTCGACCAATTGACCGCGCTCGGCCAGCCCCGCAAGCGGATAAGGTTCGAAGCCAACGGCGCGCCCGCCGATCCCACCGCGCAAACCGGCTGGCCGGCCGGGGCTGACCCCACCGAGGAGGTCAGCGTCACCGTCGGCGCACAGGTATTCCGGACGCCACGCAATCGGCCGCTGCTGGATGCATTGGAGGACAACGGGATCCGCCCCGAAGCGGCCTGCAGGTCGGGTGAGTGCAGCCTGTGCCGCGTGCGGATCTGCAAAGGCAAGGTGTACACCGCGGACGAGGCCAAACTGCGGTTGTCCGACACTGCCTCCGGCTACACCCATTCCTGCGTGGCCTACCCGATCACCGATGTCGAGCTTGAGCTGTGACCACACACGACGGCCACTATCGCAGCAATCTGCGCGATCTGCGGTTCAACCTCTTCGAGGCACTCGACCTCGAAAAGGTCTTGGGCCACGACCGATTCGCCGACCTCGACACCGGCACGGTCGAGGCGATGATGCGCCAGATGCGCGACCTCGCGCAAGGGCCGCTGGGTGCTTCTTTCGCTGACGCGGACCGCAACCCACCTCGCTTCGACCCCGAAACCCATACGGTCGCCTTGCCCGAGTCGTTCAAGCGCAGCTACCGCGCGCTCCAGGATCTCGGCTGGGAAAAATTCGGTGTCCCCGAGGAAGTGGGTGGCACCGTCATCCCTCGGGCACTGTACTGGGCACTGGGTGAGATGGTTCTCGGGTCCCAGCCCGCGGCGTTCATTCTCGCGCTCGGCACCGCCGGGGCCACGCTGTTCCACGGTGGCGATGCCGACCAGCAGCAACGAACCCGAACGGCAGCAGTACAGGGCTGGGGCGGAACCATGGTGCTCACCGAACCTGATGCCGGCTCCGATGTCGGTGCCGCACGGACCCGAGCCATACCGCAGCAGGACGGAACCTGGCACCTGGAAGGTGTCAAACGGTTCATCAGTGCCGCCGACTCCGACGACTTGTTCGACAACATCGTCCACCTGGTTCTCGCGCGCGCCGAGGGCTCGGGCCCGGGCACCAAGGGGCTGTCGCTGTTCTTCGTTCCGAAGTTCCATTTCGATCTGGAGACCGGCGAACTCGGTGACCGCAACGGAGTCTTCGCCACCGGCCTCGAACACAAGATGGGCTTGAAAGCCTCGGCGACCTGCGAGCTCACCTTCGGCGGTCACGGGATACCCGCCACTGGCTGGCTGATCGGCAACCGAGACGACGGCATCGCCCAAATGTTCCGGATCATCGAGAACGCACGAATGATGGTGGGCACCAAGGCGATCGCTACGTTGTCGACCGGCTATCTGCACGCGCTCGACTACGCCCGAGGCCGAGTGCAAGGTCCCGACCTGACTCGCAAAGACGACCCCACTTCTCCCCGGGTACGGATCATCGACCATCCGGACGTGCGTCGCTCACTGATGCTGCAGAAGGCCTACACCGAGGGTTTGCGCTCTGTCTACCTGTACACCGCCGCGCACCAGGACCCCGAACTCGCGCAGCATGTTTCGGGGGCCGACCCGGCGATGGCCGCGCGGGTCAACGATCTGTTGCTACCGATCGTCAAGGGTGTCGGTTCCGAACGCGCCTACCAGTACCTCTCAGAGTCACTACAGGTCTTCGGTGGCTCCGGCTACCTACAGGATTACCCGCTCGAACAGTATGTACGCGACGCGAAGATCGACTCGCTCTACGAAGGCACCACCGCCATCCAGGCGCAGGACTTCTTCTTCCGAAAGATCTTGCGCGACAACGGTGTCGCTCTGTCGCATCTCGCCGTTCAGATCGAGGAATTCATCGCCGCGGGACCGGGTCGGTTCACCGCCGAGCGGGCCCAGCTCGCGGCCGCACTGGCCACCGTGAACGCGATGACGGCAAGCCTGACCGGCCATGCCATGGCCGCCCGGCAGAAACCCGAAGAACTGTACAAGGTCGGACTCGGATCGGTGCGTTATCTGCTTGCCGTCGGCGATCTCCTCATCGGCTGGCAACTTCTGCGCCACGCCGACATCGCGGCGGCAGCCCTGGACCACGGTCGAACGCCCGAGGACGAGACCTTCTACCAGGGAAAAATCGCAGTGGCCCAGTACTTCACCCGCAACGTCCTGCCCACGCTGTCCGCGACACGGGTGGTGCTGTCGAACCTGGACAACGACGTCATGGAGCTCGACGAAGCCGCCCTCTGAGCGGCGGATCGGTGGGGCGCATCGACGCCGCTGCGCCCCACCCATCAACTGCACTGGAACTTCCAGCACTAGGAGACCGAGGACATGCCCACAATCGGTGAAAAACGTCGGAGTATCAGGCTCGCTGAGACCGCGCAGCCGACCGACGCACCGACGCACCGATCCGCGATCGTCAACCGCGTCCTGCGCCACATCGGGCGCCGGGTACTCGAATCCGGACCCGTCACTGCTGAGCAGTTGGTCCGCGTGCGGCGCACAGTGGGCCGCACCGAGCGGCTGGTATCAGCGCCGCGGTCTGTGGTGGTCACCCCCACCGGCACAGGGCCCGGACAGGGTGAATGGGTACGTCCGCACGGGATCGACACCGGCAAGATCGTGCTCTACTTCCACGGCGGTGGCTATTTCTTCGGCAGCCCCAAGCTCTACCGTGGTTTCGCCGCGCGGCTGGCGATCGCAACAGGTCGCGCGGTGTTCCTGGCCGTGTATCGGCTGGCTCCCGAGCACAATCCGGCCGATGCGCTCGACGACGCGCTCCACGCCTACGACGGCTTGCGCGCGCAGGGATACTCCCCCCGCGATATCGCCGTCGGCGGCGACTCTGCTGGTGGACACCTTGCGCTGACCCTCGTCCACGCCCTGAAGCGTCGCGGTGAGGAACTTCCCACCGCCGTCGTGGCGATCGCGCCGTGGATCGATCTGAGCTGTTCAGCCCAATCCCATCGGGTCAACGACTCGTCCGAATACCTGCTGCCCACAGCAAAATTGCCGGTCCTCGGCCGTCTGTTCACCGATGGACGACACCCGAACGAGCTGATTTTCGCGCCGCGCGACGGCGACTACAGCGGTTTCCCGCCACTGATGATCATCGCCAGCAGCACCGAAATCCTGCGCGACGACGCCAGGGAGCTGGCGGCCACCGCAGCTCGTGCCGGCGTCGATGTCGTACACCAGGAATGGAACGACCAAGTCCACGTCTTCCCGATCTTCGCCGACGTCATTCCGGAGGGCCGGGCCGCAATCGGTCACATCGCCGATTTCCTTTCGAACTGGAGCACCCGATGAACACCTCGAGCTACCCGCACATGCTCGCGCCGCTGGACCTGGGTTTCACCACCCTGCGCAATCGCGTCCTGATGGGGTCGATGCACGTCGGCCTCGAAGAGGCGCCAGACGGGTTCGCGCGGATGGCCGCCTTCTATGCCGAACGCGCACGCGGCGGAGTCGGACTGATCGTCACCGGCGGCATCGCCCCCAACGAGGCAGGCAGGCCCTACCCAGGCGGCGCGATGATGACTTCCGAGGCCGACGCCGCACCCCATCGTGCTGTCACGACCGCCGTCCACGCCGAAGGCGGCAAGATCGCAATGCAGATCCTGCATTTCGGCCGCTATGCCTACCATCCTGACCTGGTCGCGCCCAGCGCGCTGCAAGCACCGATCAGCCCGCACGTGCCCCGAGAGCTGACCGACGCCGAGATCGATCAAACCATCGCTGACTACGTACGTTGCGCCGTGCTGGCCCAGCAAGCCGGCTACGACGGAGTCGAGGTGATGGGATCGGAGGGCTACCTGATCAACGAATTCATCGCACGCCACACCAACCACCGAACAGATCGGTGGGGCGGATCCTACGAGAACCGGACCCGGTTCCCCGTCGAGATCGTGCGCCAGATCCGGGAAGCGGTGGGCGAGGAATTCATCATCGTCTACCGCTTGTCGATGCTCGACCTCGTGCCCGACGGGTCGACCTTCGACGAAGTAGTCGCGCTGGCCAAGACGATCGAAGCCGCTGGAGCGAGCATCATCAACACTGGCATCGGCTGGCACGAAGCACGCATTCCGACCATCGCCACCTCCGTGCCCCGCGGCGCCTACGCCTGGGTCACCAAACGAGTGATGGGTGCAGTCTCGGTGCCTCTGGTCACCAGCAACCGGATCAATACCCCGGACAAAGCCGAAGAACTGCTTGCACAGGGCTATGCCGACATGGTCTCCCTCGCCCGGCCGTTCTTGGCCGACCCCGAATTCGTGGCCAAAGCCGCGGCCGGGACCCCCGAAGCGATCAACACCTGCATCGGCTGCAACCAGGCCTGCCTCGATCACACCTTCTCGCTCAAGATCACGTCCTGCCTGGTCAACCCACGAGCCTGCCACGAAACCGAGCTCGAGCTGTCCCCCACACGCACGACCAAGACCGTCGCAGTTGTCGGAGCCGGCCCAGCCGGTCTGGCCTGCGCGGTCACCGCGGCAGAACGCGGCCATCGCGTCACGCTCTACGACGCCGCCGACTCCATAGGCGGCCAGCTCAATGTCGCCCGCAAAGTTCCCGGTAAACAGGAGTTCGACGAAACTCTGCGCTACTTCCGGTATCGCCTCGACGAGACGGGAGTGACCGTCCGCCTCGGTCTACGTGTCACTGCTGACGAACTGACCGGTTTCGACCAGGTAGTCGTGGCAACGGGCGTGACTCCGCGCGCACCAGAGATTCCCGGCATCGATCACCCGATGGTCCTCGGCTATCTCGATGTCCTCCGCGACAGCGCCCCAGTCGGCGAGCGAGTGGCGATCCTGGGTGCGGGAGGCATCGGATTCGATGTAGCCGAGTTCATCACCGAATCCGGCAGTCACGACATCCCCGGATTCCTCACACGCTGGGGAGTCGACGCCGCCTACACCGGTCCCGGCGGGCTGCTCGAGCCCCAGCATGACCGCGCGGCCCGCACAGTCACCCTGCTGCAGCGCAAGAAGTCCAAGGTCGGTGCAGGACTCGGCAAAACGACCGGGTGGATCCACCGCGCCGAACTGAAGAACCGCGGTGTCAGCACGGTCGCCGGCGCAACCTACAAACGAATCGACGACGACGGACTGCACCTCCAGATAGACGGCACTGCCCAGGTTCTGCCGGTCGACACCGTCATCGTCTGCACCGGCCAGGAACCCCAACGCGAGCTCTACGACGAGCTGATCGCACTCGGACACACTCCCCACCTGATCGGTGGGGCCGACCTCGCCGCCGAGCTCGACGCCAAACGCGCCATCGACCAGGGCACACGGCTGGCCGCCACCCTCTGATACCCCCACCCAGACAACGGAGCCGACATGGACCCGAACCAACGCCAAGACCTCGATTCCGCGATAGCCGACCTGAAAACGGGAACCAAGATATGGGCCGAAACCACCACTGCTGATCGGATCGAGCTGCTCCGGCAAGTACACGACACCACCGCCGCGCAGATGCGCGCATGGGCAGTCACCGCAGCCGCGATCAAGCTCCTCGAACCATCCTCCCCGCTGGTAGGCGAGGAATGGACTGCAGGGCCCTACGCTTTCCTCAACGGCCTCGACGCACTCACCTCGACCTTGGCCAAAATCCGGGCCGGTCACTCCCCCATCGCCGGAACCAAATTCGGGCGCGCGCCCGGCGGCCGACTGACTGTACAGGCCATGCCCGCAAGCGTTGCCGACCGAATCCTGTTCAGCGGCTTCACGGCTCGGGTATGGCTACAGCCGGGGATTTCCGAAAACGCAGCCCGAGCACACGCCGGCCTCGGCGCACGCACCCCGACCAGAGTTGGGGGCATCGGTCTGGTCCTCGGCGCGGGCAACATTACCTCGATCGCCCCACTGGATGTGCTCTACGAATTGATCGCCAACAACCGGGTCGTGCTACTGAAAACGAACCCGATCCTCGCGCGGCTCACACCGACGTTGACCGCAGCGCTGCGGCCACTGATCGAACACGGTGTACTGCGCATTGTCGATGGAGACGGCTCCGTCGGCGCCTATTTGGCGGGCCACCCCGACATCGCCCACATTCATGTCACCGGCAGCCTCGCCACCCACGACGCCATCGCGTTCGGGGCCGGGCCCGAAGGTGCGCAGCGCAAACGGTCGGGAGCAGCGGTACTGCGCAAGCCGATGAGCAGTGAGCTCGGCGGTGTCGCCCCGGTGATCGTGGTGCCGAGCAAGTGGAGCCGGGCCGATCTGCGGTTTCAAGCCGAGCACATCGCCACCCAGCGACTGCACACCGCAGGTCACACCTGCGTGTCGTCACAGGTACTGGTCCTGAGCTCGGACTGGCCGCAACGCGAGGCCTTCTTGGACGAGCTGCGGCGCGCCTTCGACGTGGCCGCGCCTCGCCCACCCTGGTATCCCGGGGCTGCCCAGCGGCTCGACGATCTCGCCGCCGACTCACCGGTGGTCGAACGTCATGGCGGCGACGGTCGGCGCCTGTTGATCGACCTCGACCACGGCGACCCCCTCGACTTCGAGCACACCGAAGCCTTCGCCAGTGCCCTCGGCATACGCACCCTTCCCGGAATCGGCGCCGAATTCCTCACCACCGCTGTCGATTTCGCCAACAATGAACTCATGGGCACCCTCGGCGCGGGCATTGTCATCCACCCTGCCACCGAACGCAAACTCGGTCGACATATCGATACATTCCTCGAACCGCTGCGATACGGCACCATCGGCATCAATGCCTGGAGCGCCGTCGGGTTCTTCACCCCGCGCGCCACCTGGGGTGCGTTCCCCGGGCACACGCTCGCCGACGCACAAAGCGGCATCGGGATCGTGCACAACGCCTTTCTACTCGACAACACTGAACGCACGGTCGTTCGCGGTCCGTTCCGCCGGTTTCCCCGCTCGGTCTTGCACGGTGAGGCGTCGCTGTCCCCGACGCCACCATGGTTCGTGACCGCTCGCAGCGCTGCCGTCACCGGGCGCCGCATCGCCGAATACACGGCCAGGCCATCGCTAGCACGGCTGATCGGGGTCGTCCTCTCAGCGATGCGTGCCTGAGAGGACTCGAGCCGAAACCGACCTCGCCCCACCGACACGGCCGCGAATTCTGCGTGAACACAACCGACTGACGTCTGCCACGTCCTACACACTGATACGGCTCCCTGCGACTGCGACAGGGAGCCGTATCGTTGACGTTGTCGAGTGTCTGAATCTGCGGCCAGATCTCAGAGGTTGCCGCATCGGTTCGCTTGCACACTCTGGTGAGCAATTTTCCGGATCGCCAGAAGCATTGCCTCACCGAGCACCGTCGTTATTACCGCGCTCTCGATCTGTTCGCTCCTACTGCCACGTGCGAAGACATAGTCGACGTCCTTTGCCGCAATCAGCTTCGAGGCTTTCGCATACTTGCCGATCGCCTCGTTGCCCCAGTCCTGGTAGCCCAACCGCCGCATCTGCACCACGACACCGACAACTCCGCTCATCGCGGTCGGCGCACATCGCCCATCCAAACCCTCACGCCCCAGCAGTTCTTCCACCTCGTCATGCGCGCTATGCCACTCGTCGTCATCGACGGAAACCGCCGTGTTGTGTGCCCACGTCAACGCCGCACGCAACGAAGCGCCCATCGAAAGATCTGGCCGGTCGACAGCGCCGAGCACCTCGGTCAACGTCGCAATCGACAACCCTCCTACCTCTGACAACGCCGCTATCAACCGCAACCGGTGCAAGTGAGTGCTGTTGTAGCTGGCCCGGTTGGACCTCGACAGCTCGCCGGGCGCCAACAGCCGTTCCCGTATGTAGTACTTGATAGTGGAGATGGATACGCCAGACCGGGCGCTCAATTCGCCGATTCGCATTTCCCTCGAGCCCCGCGTTCCATAGTGTCGTGTCGCTCTATCGGTCCTGCCGCGCACAGTGTCGACATCTCTGGTCGGCTCGGCAGGAACGACCTATCCGAGCACGCCAGCGATGTCGGTCACTCGTGGAGACGCGTCAGATCGCCTCGGCCAGTGCGGTGAATTCCGCACTGGTCAGCGCGATGTCAGCCGCCGCGAGGTTCTCCTCCAGATGTGCCGTCCTGGAAGTTCCTGGAATCGGAACCATGACCGGCGACCGCCGCAGCAACCAAGCCAGTGCCAGCTGCGCAGCAGTCGCACCGTGGGCGGACGCGGCGGCGGCGAGAGGACCACCCGGGCGGGCGAGTTCACCGGTGGCCATCGGGAACCACGGGATAAACGCAATATCGTTGTCCTCGGCGTACTCGAGCACATCTTCGGCGGAGCGGTTCGCGAGGTTGTACAGATTCTGCACGGAAACGACGTCGGCGATCTGGCGAGCTTCCCGAAGCTGGTCGACGGTAACCTCCGAGACTCCGATATGGCGGATCTTTCCCTCGGACTGTAATAGCAGGAGTTCGCCGAGTTGGTCGGCGAGGGGGACCGCTGGGTCGATACGGTGGAGTTGGTAGAGGTCGATGTGATCGACGTCGAGATTGCGCAGGCTCAGATGTAGCTGCTGACGCAGGTATTCCGGTCGGCCGACAGGTCGCCAATCGCCTGGTCCTGAGCGGGTCAGTCCGCCTTTGGTCGCGATCACCAGCTCATCAGCGTAGGGATGCAGGGCCTTTCGAATCAATCGCTCACTGACGAACGGTCCGTACGAGTCGGCGGTGTCGATGAACGTGACACCGAGCTCGACCGCGCGTCGTAGAACCCGCACGGCCTCGTCCGGGTCGGCGGGCTCACCCCACACCCCAGGGCCAGTGATCTGCATCGCGCCATACCCGAGCCGGTTGACCGGGAGATCGCCGCCGATCCGGAATATGCCGGATCGGTCAGCAGGTCGGGAGTCGAAATCTGTTGTCATGTGAGTTCCTTCTGGTCGGGCGTGCTCAGCGCAGCGGTACATCGAGACGGGCTTTGCGGTGGCTGAATGTCGCGAGCGAATACCAGCCGTGGTAGTTGCCCATTCCGCTGGCACCGACACCGCCGAACGGCAGGTCCGGGATGCGCAGATGGGCGATCGACAGACCGAAACCGATTCCACCGGAGGATGTTTCAGCATCGAGTCGCTGACGTACGGCGTCGTCTTCAGTGAAGCCGTACAGAGCCAGTGGTTTGTCGCGGGCATTGATGAAAGCGATAGCTTCGTCGAGGTCGGCTGTCTCGACGATCGGCAGCACCGGTCCGAATATCTCGTCTCGCATGACAGGATCGTGCGGATCGACATCGACGAGCACCGTCGGGGCAATGTAGAGATCCTGGCGATCGGTTTGTCCACCGAACGCGATGTGCCCCGAGGAGATCAGGGCGGCGACTCGGTCGAAGTGTCGTTCGTTGACGATCCGACCATAGGAGTCTGCCGATTGCGGATTGCGCCCGTAGCGGCGCTCGACAGCGACTTCGAGTGCCGAGGCAAGAGCTATGCTGGTCTCGCGGTCGGCGAGAACATAGTCCGGAGCTACACACGTCTGACCCGCGTTTCGGAACTTCGACTCGGCGAGGCGATCGGCCACAACACTCAGGTCGGTGCCGCGGTCCACGTAGGCCGGCGACTTTCCACCCAGTTCGAGGGTCACCGGAGTGAGATGTTCTGCCGCGGCGCGCATGACGATCCTGCCGACAGTGGCGTTGCCGGTGTAGAAGATGTGGTCGAAACGCTCTGCCAACAACGCAGTCGTCTCCTCCACACCAGCTTGCACCACGGTCACCGCATCCGGATCCAGGTATCGGGGCACCAACCGGCTGAGCAGGGCCGCGCTGTGGGTGGTGAGCTCACTCGGTTTCAGCAGCGCGGTATTACCTGCTGCCAGCGCGCCGATCAACGGAACAAGTTGTAGCTGGATCGGGTAGTTCCACGGCGCGATGATCAACACCGTGCCGAGGGGTTCGAGCCGGGTCGCTGCTGATGCGCCCAGGGGCAGGTGCACCAACGCTGCGGAATCGACGTCCTCAGGTGCCAGCCACCTTGCGAGTTCGGCCAACGTGTAGTCGATTTCGCGGATGGGATAGTCGATCTCGACGGCTTCGGCTTCTGCTCTGGGCTTGCGCAGATCCGCGTAGAGCGCTGTGAGGATGTCGTCGCGGTTTTCGGTGAACAGCGCACGCAGTCGGTTGAGCTGGTCGATGCGCCACTGCACCGGCTGGGTTCGTCCGCTGGCAAAGGTCGCTCGCAGGTGTGCGACCACTTGCGCGGCCGTGAGCGCGGTAGCTGCGTTCACAACAGCGACTCGGTTGCGGCGCTGATCTGCAGGTCGGTGCTGTAGATCACCTGAGAATCCGGCTCGACCAACTGGTCGGCGAGTGACCGCCAGCGCAGGTAGTGATCAGTCGTGCGGTGGGCCTCGGCGGCTGCGGCGTCGGTGTAGACCTCGTAGATTACGAACCGTTGGGGATCTGTGCGATCGGCGCAGACGTCGAAACGCACACATCCGGATTCGTCTCGCACGGAGCTGTGCGCGTTGGCGGCGATGGCGGTCGAGAATGCTTCTCGCGCGCCGGGCCTGATCTGTAAGGTGACGATCCGGCTGAACACGATGATTGCCCTTTCTTGCGGGGTGCGGCTCAGCTGAGCAGGTTGAAGGTGTCCGGATCAGGACCGATCCGGCCGCTGCTTCGATCCAGTCCACTGATCACCGCCAGGTCGTCGCTGTCGAGTTCGAAGCCGAAGACGTCGATGTTCTCGGCGATGCGTGACGGTGTCACCGATTTCGGGATCACGATGTTGCCGAGCTGGATGTGCCAGCGCAGCACGATCTGTGCGGGTGTCTTCGTATGCTTGCGCGCCAGGTCGATCAGTTGCGGTTGTCGCAGTAGCGATCCACCCTGGCCGAGCGGGCTCCATGCCTCGGTCACGATCCCCAACGATGCAGCCAGCTCACGCATCGCGCCCTGCGCGAAGTGTGGGTGTAGTTCGATTTGATTGATGGCGGGCACAATTGCGGTCTCCTGCACCAATCGTGTCAACGTCGTCGCGGTGAAGTTCGACACCCCGATAGCCCTTGCCCTGCCTTCGGCATAGATCTGTTCGAGCGCACGGTAGGTCTCGACGTAGCGGTCTTGGACCGGCGTGGGCCAGTGGATCAGGTAGAGATCGACGTAGTCGGTACCGAGTCGTTGCAGGCTCGCCTCGAACCCGCGCAACGTAGCGTCCCTGCCTTGATCGTCGTTCCACAGCTTGGTGGTGATGAAGACTTGATCTCGCGCAAGGCCGGAGTCCTTGACCGCACGGCCCACGCCTTGCTCGTTGTTGTAGATGCGCGCGGTGTCGATGTGCCGATACCCGGCCTCGAGCGCACGACGCACGGCCGTGTATGCCTGGTCGTCTTCGACCTGCCACACTCCGAATCCGAGCTGCGGGATGGCGACACCGTTGTTCAACGTGATCTGATTCATGGTCGCGTCCTGTCCGGTCAGGCGTAGTTCAGGTGGACGAGCATCTTTCCGGTGTTGGCGCCGCGCATCATGGCTCCGAACGCCTCCACCGCGTTCTCGAGACCCTCGACAACGGTCTCCTCAGCCACCAAGGACCCGTCGGACAGCCAGCCCGACGCCTGCTCGATGTAGTCGGGGGCGAGATGGGCGTGGTCGCCGACATTCATGCCCCGCAGGGTGATTCGTTTGCCGATCGCCAGCGCGAGATACTTGGGCCCGGGCCGCGGCTCGGTGTCGTTGTAGACCGAGATCGCACCACACAGTGCGATGCGCCCGAATCGGTTCATCTGCACGAGTGCGGCATCGAGGTGCTCGCCCCCAACGTTGTCGAAGTACAGGTCGATCCCCTCCGGTGCCGCCGCGGCGAGCTGCCCGACCAGATCGCCTGCGCGATAATCGATTCCGGCGTCGAAGCCGAACTCCTCGGTGAGTCTGCGGACCTTGTCCGGTCCGCCGGCCGAGCCGATCACCTTGGCCGCGCCCAGTTTGCGCGCCAGCTGCCCGGCCACCGATCCCACCGCCCCACCGGCTCCGGAAACGAACACGACATCGCCTTCACGCACGGGAGCGATCTCCTTCAACCCACCCCATGCCGTGAGCCCGGTCGTGCCGAGCACCCCGAGATAGGACTGGGCGGCTACGCGTTCGGCGTCGACGAGCTGTGCCTGTGTCGCGTCGACCAGCGCGTACTCGCGCCACCCGAGAAAGTGCGTCACCGTGGAACCGACACCGATAGCGTCGGTTCCGGACGCGACCACGGTGCCGACAGCGGTGCCGTCCATCACTTGTCCGAGTTCGAACTGCGGAATGTAGGACTCGCCTTCGTTCATCCGCCCCCGCATGTAGGGGTCCACCGATACGAACTCGTTGCGGACCACGATCTGGCCCGGTCCCGGATCTGGGACGGTCGTGGTTTCGAACCGGAAGTCCGACGGTGCCGGTTCGCCGGACGGACGAGCGATGAGATGCCATTCACGGCTGGAAAAAGACATGGAAAACCCTTCGATAGGCGACGTTTCGCCAAATTGGTTGAAGTAGAGCTACTGGCTGTTGTGCGTCTGCAGTAGCCCGGTGAGCAGCGCGGTCACCGCGGGATCGAACAATCGGCGCGGCTCGGTGCTCGATTCCAGACCGGCAACCAAGGCGATGCAGGCATCGGCGAGCAGGTCGGGAGAGTGTGGGGCGGCGGTATCTGCTGCGGTGAACAGTTCGATCAGCAGGTTGCGCAGATTGTCGGTGAATGCGGTGCAGATATCGCCGAACAGCCTGGCCCGCTGGTCCAGCAGTTCGGCACCGTGCGGTGACCCTGCGCGCAGGTCCAGGACCAGGTCGAACTTTGCGGCCAGTACGCCCCGGATACGTTCGGCGGCAGTGCCGTCCGCGGTGGCTGCGTCGGCGGCGCGAGCGAAGGCTTGGTCGTGCAGGCGCCCGGCGAGCTGTCGGACCGCATCGTCCTTGCTCCTGACGTACTGGTAGACCGCCGACCGGGAGACTCCCATTACCGAGGCGATATCGTCGACGGTTGTGCGTCGGGCACCGTAGCGGGCCAGGCACTCATAGGCGGCGTCGAGGACCTCGTCCAATCGGTCGGCGGCCATGATCAGGACAGCTTTTTCAGGAGCTCCTCGGCCACACCCGCGGAGGAGGCCGGGTTCTGGCCGGTGACCAGGTTGCGGTCGACCACCACGTTCGGCGTCCACGGCTCGGCTTCGGAGAAGTCGGCGCCGAACGCCACGAGCCGGTCCTGCAGCAGCCACTTGGCCTTGTCGGCGAGCCCGGCCTGGATCTCTTCCGCGTTGGTGAATCCGGTGAGGCGGTAACCGGTGAAGGCATTGACGCCATCAGCACGTGTCGCGGCCAGTAGCGCGGCAGGCGCGTGGCAGACGATTCCCAGGGGTTTGCCCGAGTCCAGGGTCGCGACGAGCAGGGCACCGGAAGTGGGGTCGACGGCAAGGTCTTCCATGGGTCCGTGACCACCGGGGTAGAACACCGCGTCGTAGTCGGCGAGCTGGGTGTCCTCCAGCTTGACCGGGTTGTTCAATTCCGCGCTGGCGGAGATGATGGCGGTCCTGTGGTCGGAGGTTTCCTGACCGCCGTTGACCTCGGGCGCCAAGCTGGCCTGATCCACCGTGGGAACGACGCCGCCGGGTGTGGCGACCACGATCTCGTGGCCGCCTTCTTTCAGAGTCTCGAAGGGAACGACGAACTCCTCGGCCCAGTAGCCGGTGGGGTGGCGTGTTCCATCGGCCAGGGTCCAGTAGTCGACACCGGTCATTACGAACAAGATCTTGGACATGGTCCGCCTTTCGTATGCGGTCGATTCAGCATTGAAATCGTCGAAGCTCGCGCTGCGAGTCCGCTGGGTGGATGTTCTGACATTCCACGCACGAACTGTCAGCGGCGACATCTCGAAGCTAGCCCCGGCGGGTTACCGAATGCCAATAGCAATTCCGATGTCTCTTATAAGAATTTCAATACCCAGGCAGGGCCCGATCACCAGCGGCGCGCCTCGGCAAGCAAATGTTGGGCCACCCGGTCGACATGCCCCCGGCCTGCAGCGCCGTGCCGGCGTGCCAGGAAGGCGGTATTGATCGGCGGGTCTTCTGGCTCGAGTAACTCGACGATGCGGCCCGCCGCACACTCGGATTCGTACAGATAGCTGGGCAACACACTGATGCCCGCCCCGTCACACACCGCCGTCAGCACCGCGCGCAGATCGTCGATGACCAGTGCCGCTTCGGCATCGAGACGAGTGCCGAAGACATGGCGCCAGTAACGTCTCAGGATCGGCAAGTCGCTGGCGTAGCTGAGCAGGGGCACGCCCGCCAACGCGGTGGAGCCTTCCTCGGCGAGCCGGGCACGGTCGATCCTCGCAGCGACCTCTGGCGCCGCGACCAGCCCGAACGTCTCGTCGCAGAGCGCATCGGCGATCAGCGTTCGGCCACGTGGGCGCTGCGTCGAGATGACCAGGTCGAGGTTGCCTGCGCGTAGGTCGGCCAGCAGATCATCGGTCAGACCGGTCCGCACATGCACTCTGACCCCTTCAGCGATCAGTGGAGCCAGGGTCGGCATTCCTACTACCGCCAGAAAGTCCGCAGGACCACCCAGCAGAACGGGCGGCTCCGGAACGGGCGGGGTATCCGGGCGATCGGGTGTGAACACTGCGGCCAGCGTGTCGAGCGCACCAGCGACGCGCGCTGCCAGTTCATGAGCCGCCGGTGTCGGAGCGACCCCTCGCGGCAGACGCTCGAACAGCGGCCTTCCCAGGTGTCGCTCGAGCGCCTGCAACTGTTGCGTCACCGCAGGCTGGGAGTACCCGACCTGACGCGCGCCCGCGGTGATCGAACCGGCCCGATACACCGCCAAGAACGTCCGCAGCTGAGTCAGATCGAACAGAGCATCAGCAGATTTATCGGCCACCGATCAACCCTATCGAAAATCCGATATCACACCGTCGCAGGAGACAGCCGATTCGGCCGGTTTGGCCGCTGCGGAGCACCCTCGGATCAGGGAACGATGACCAGTTTGCCGCGGGTGCGCCCAGTTCGGCTGCGATCGAACGCCGCACCGACTTCGTCCAGGGAGAAAGCGCTCGCGACTTCCACCGTGAGCGCACCGCGAGCAGCCAAACCGGCGAGTTCGGCCAGCTTCGCCCCATCCGGTCGAACCCAGATCTGCTCTCCGCCTTGATCCTGCACAGCGGGGTCAGCAACAGAGACGTGCCTTCCCCCTGGCGCGAGGATCGCCTCTGTGGTCTCGAGCTGACCACCGACGAAGTCGGCGACCGCGGTGGCACCCTCCGGCGCCAGCTCCCGAATTCGATCGCTCAGCCCGGGGCCGTAGGCGACCGCTTCGGCGCCGAGTGCCCGGACGAACTCGTGATTGGCCGACGATGCCGTTCCGATCACGCGGGCGCCGCGATCGCGACCGATCTGTACAGCCAGACTTCCCACCCCCCCGGCGGCCCCATAGACGACCAGGGTGGCGCCCGGCTCGATTCCGAGCCGTTCCACGCTGCGCAGGGCAGTGAGTCCAGCCAATGGCAGTCCGCCTGCCTGCGCCCAGTCCATCACATCGGGCTTTGCGGCTACGGCCGCGGCGGGTACCGACACGTACTCGGCGAACGTGCCGGCGTGGATCACGTCCTTGCGCGCGTAGGCCATGACTTCCTCGCCGAGCGCGAACTCCGGCGTGTCCAGTCCGAGGCCGACGACCTCACCGGCGACATCCCAGCCAGGAATGATCGGAAACACTCCAGCCATCAGTGGGTCCAGATAGCCTGCCATGACTTTCCAATCGACAGGATTCACTCCCGCAGCACGAACCCTGATGAGGACCTCGCCTGGCGCGACCCGGGGCTCCGGCACCTCCACGACTCGCAGTCGGGAATTGTCCGGGGCGTACGAGTCGTAGGTCACTGCACGCATTCTGATGCACTCCTCGGGGTCGGGGACATTTGCTGCTGCCGGAACCACGGTATCGCGCGTCACGCGTGGGCTACCCATTGAAATTTCGATGTCAGCCATTGTCGAGTCAATTGAATCGGAATTGACCGATTCGTCGGCTCGGCAACCCGTCGACCCTTACTTGGCGGGTGACACGAAGGGCTGCTGGATCGTGGTGAAGTACTGGATGACGGCGCCGATCGCAACGGGTGCGGTGACCAACATCTGGCCGAGCAGGGTCCCGAGTGCGCCAACGGCGAGAATCCCACCGATGCACCCCAGTGCGGCTGCGGGGATGAACGGTCCGAAGAGTCCGACGATCGTTGCCGAAGCAATTGTGGCACCGGCGATACCGCCGAGCACGCACCCCAGTGCACCACCACCGAGGCCGCCGATGAGGGTGCCCAGACTGGCGCCCAGCCCGATCGTCGCGGTCATCCGGTTCCAGGCGGCCTGCTCGCGGTCGTACTCGTTCTTCCACGGCGCCTTGTCCTCGAAAGGCAGCGCGATCGGCTTGTAGGTCGCTGCGTCCATCGACAGCCGTGGGGTCAGCGTCGCCGCTCGGCCGTTGACTTCGGCGGCGATCGGGAACTCGAAATCATCGACGCGGAAGGTCAGCGGCGCGCCGGTAAGGTCGGTTCCGTTGGGCGCCTTGATCTTGAGGACATTACCTTCGACGACGATCGATCCCGAGTCCACCGAGATCTTCGACTGGGTATCTGTTGCTGTGGCGGTGAAATTGACCGAATTCTGCGGTGCAACGTCCGGCACGGGACTAGCGGAACTGATAGCAGCTGTTGCGCACAAGACAGCTGCTGTCATCACCGGCACCGCAATCTTCGCGAGCGTCATAGCATCAAGCCTTTCGTGGGGTTTGGAGAACAATGTCCGAGGACAGTCGAAGTGAAGCCGTGTGGTCGCACGCGGCGAGACACGACAGATCTATCTCGTTATCGAGTGGCGGGGTAGGACGCTCCGTCGAGCACCAGATCCGGATGCTGGAGCACATAGTTCATGGCTGCAGTCACCGACAGTCTCGCGCCTTCTCTCAGCTCGGGATCGGTCAGATGTGGATAGAGTTCGCCGACAATGCTTTCCGCACTCGCTTGCGTCGTTCGCATGTAGTGCGCGACCTGCGCTATGCGGCGGTGACGGTTGCGCAGACGGTGTGCCACAGCTGCCGGAACATCGTCGATAACAGGGCCATGGCCGGGAAGGGCGAGACATCCAGCGCTCTCGGATGCGATCTGTGCGAGTCTGTCCAGACTTCGCAGCATGTCGTACATCCCGTCCGGATCGACGATCGGCGTACCGCCGCCGAGCAACGTATCGCCGGTGAGTAGCAGCGTGTCGGCTGGAACGAAGAATGACAGCGAATCCGCGGAATGGCCGGGGGTGGCGATGACCTGCAGATCCAGGTTGCCCACCGTGTGCTGGTCGCCATCGGCCAGCGCTGTACCGCCCTGCGGTGGATCCGCCGATCGGATGACGGCACCGGTCATCTCGGCGAGCAGCTCGGCACCGTCGGAATGGTCTTCGTGGGCGTGGGTCAGCCAGATCTCGCAGACACGATCGCCGCCGATCGTGGCGAGGATGCTCTGAATATGAGCGAGGTCGGCCGGCCCTGGATCGACGACCACACACATCGGGTCTCCTGGCTCCGACAGAAGCCACGTGTTCGTTCCTTCGAACGTCCATTCGCTTGCGTTCGGGGCCAACAACAGTCGAGCACGTCCTCGGACGCGTATCGGTTGGCCCGGTCCTGGCATCTCGAACATCTGCACCTCAGTTGTAGATTTCGAATAGACCCGCGGCACCCATTCCCCCGCCGACACACATCGTCACGACCGCATAGTGCGCACCCCGGCGCTTGCCTTCGACAAGTGCGTGACCTGTCATTCGTGCCCCTGACATCCCGTAGGGGTGACCGATCGAGATGGCTCCGCCGTTGACGTTCATTCGGTCATCAGGAATTTCCAGACGATCTCGGCAGTAGACGGCCTGCGATGCGAAGGCTTCGTTCAGTTCCCACAGGTCGATGTCGTCGACAGTCAAGCCGAACCGCTTCAGCAGCTTCGGCACGGCGAGGACTGGACCGATGCCCATCTCACCCGGCTCACAACCAGCGACGGCGAATCCACGGAAGATCCCCATCGGTTCGATTCCTAGGCGTTCGGCCTCTTTGCCGTTCATGACCACAGTGGCAGCTGCACCGTCCGACAGCTGACTCGCGTTGCCTGCGGTGACATGCCCGCCGGCGATGACGGTCGGCAGCGATGCCAGCCCCTCTGCGGTGGTGTTGGGTCTGTTGCATTCGTCGGCGGTCAGCGTGCACGGGTCGAGCCTTGGCTCGTTCCCCTCGCCGTCGTCGATGAGCCTCATCGTAGAAATAGGCACTATCTCGTCGTCGAATCGCCCTGCGATCTGCGCGGCTGCTGTCCTGCGCTGGCTTTCGAGCGCGAACTGATCCTGCGTTTCTCGGCTCACCCCGTAGCGTGTTGCGACAATCTCGGCGGTTTCGAGCATCGGCATGAAGATGTCCGGATGGTTCGAAGCCAACCACGGATCCTCGGCCATGAAGGTGTTGAGGTGAGCATTCTGGACCAGACTGATCGACTCGACTCCGCCGGCAGCGACCGCTGTCACGTCGTCGATGATGACGCGGCCGGCGGCCAGGGCGATTGCCTGTAGACCCGAACTGCAGAAGCGGTTGACCGTCATTCCGGAGACCTCGATCGGCAGACCTGCCCGGATCGCGATCTGTCTGGCGATATTCCCGCCCGTGGTCCCCTCACCGAGTGAGCCGCCGATGATGACGTCGTCGATCAGCGCGGGGTCGATTCCGGACCGCTCTATCGCGGCCGAGACCGCATGGGCTCCGAGCGTCGCGCCATAGGTCGCGTTGAGAGACCCTCGATACGCCTTGCCGATCGGTGTGCGAGCGACCGAGACGATGACCGCTTCAGATTTTGCGTTCATTGATTCTCACATTCAGAAATAGGACATGGTTCGATATGCCCTGTGCGGACACTGCTTTCATGTACCGGCATGCAGAGCGCCTCCGGTGATGCTCGGCGCATTCGAGCACGCGTCCGATATGGGTTCGATTCGCCGTTCAGGCTCGGTGCGCAGAGCTTCGTGCCGGTAGTCAGCTCACTGCGCAAAGAAGACCGTACGACTTACTGAGCTCGGGCAGTCGAGAGAAGACGTCGCCGAGCAGCGAGGTCTTGGGTCGTGGCAGGCGGTGACCCGCTATCGGGCCGGCGTTGTTTCCGAGGTCGATGTCCGAGCGATCACCAAGGCCCGCAGTGCTTTGTAGTCGAGTTTTGCGCTCGCGCCTCGTCCGAGCGAGTCGACGAAAACGATGCGGCGGGGGACCTTGTACCCGGCGAGTCGGGCACGGACGAACTCGATGATGTCATCGGTTGACGCGTGGGCGCCGTCTTTCAGTTGTACTGCCGCAGCGACTACTTCGCCGAAGCGATCATCCGCGATGCCGACGACCGCGGCGTCTGCGACCGCCGGGTGCTGGCAAGCGACAACTTCGACTTCTTCGGGGAAGACTTTCTCGCCGCCGGTGTTGATACACACCGACCCGCGGCCCAGGAGCCGGATGGTTCCGTCGGCTTCGAGTTCGGCCCAGTCGCCACCGATGGTGTACCGCTCGCCATTGATGACCGGGAAGGTGGCGGCAGTCTTGTCCGGGTCCTTGTAGTAGCCGACGGCGCCGGTGCCACGCGATGCGATCCGTCCGATGACACCCGGGTCGCTGATCTGCTGGTGGTTCTCGTCGACCACGATCGTGCGCCCGCTCAGCTCGAACTTCGCGGTCTCCCCGTTGTTCGCACTGGTAGTCACCGACATTCCCATAGTCGACTCTGTGGAGCCCAGCGAGTCGATGAGAGTCAGGTGAGGGATGTGTCGAAGCAGGCCCTGCTTGCTCGTGTTCGTCCACATCGCCCCCGAAGAGGTGACCTCCCTCAAATCGTCTAGCTCCCAACGATTCGGCTCCGCGTCGAGAGCTGACAGCAGCGGCTTGGCGAAAGGGTCTCCGACGATGTTGAGGCTGGTCGCGTGTTCTCTGGCAACGGTCGCCCACACCGCATGCGCGTCGAACTTGCGCTCGGGCAAGGTGATGACGGTTCCGGCTTTGAGCAAGGTGTCGAGCGCGGTCAGCAGACCGGTTCCGTGCATCAACGGACTCGATACCACGGTTCGGGGCCCCGGATCGGGCAAGGCGTCGGGCAGCTGCCTCAGCGCGGTCGCCGGGTCATTGTCCAGACCGAAGCGGTCGAAGTAGTCCAGCTCACACCACAAAGCGAGCATGTCGTTTTGGCGCCACATGACGCCCTTGGGCATTCCGGTTGTCCCACCGGTGTACTGCATGTAGATGTCATTGCCGGATCGAGCCCACGCCGGATTCGGCTTGTCCGCACCGACGGCGACGATCTCGTTGAAGTCCGCGGCCCACGCCGGGCGCGGTCCCGTGTTGTCGTCGACCCACAGCCACGCACGAACCTTCGGCAGCTCCGGGCGAAGGCGTTCCAGTCGCTCGGTGAACGCACCGTGGAACACGATCGCTTCCGCGTCGGCGTTGTCGAACACGTATTGCAGCTCGGTGTCCTGGTAGCGGTAGTTGATGTTGACCGGAACCATTCCGACCTTCAACGCCGCGTAGAAGCACTCCAGATATTCGGGACTGTTGTACAGATACTGCGCGAACTTCGCGTCGTGCTGCAATCCCGAGTCCACCAGCCACCGTGCGACGGCGTTCGACCGCTGCTCCGTCTCTTCGTAGGTGATTGCACGCTCACCGTGAATCTGCGCAATACTCCCCGGCCGCGCGCCCGAGACTACTTCCAACCAATCCGCGACATTCCAACTATTACTCACAACGCGCCCTTTCGATCTTCCTTCAATCGACTGCGGTGCACGCACCGCAGTCGAAGCCATGCTGATTCGTGTGTCGAGATGGCCGGCCGAGTACGACGACGTCGTACCGGTCATCTCGATCGCCGCCTCACCCGAGGACACCGCCGTCGACGAACAACAGCTGGCCGGTCACGTAGCTCGACTCCGCCGAGCACAAAAACCAGATTACGGCCGCGATCTCGGCGGGATCGGCGACCCTGCCCAGCGGGATCCTGGACAAGCCCTGCTCGACCGCGTCACCGGGAATCGAGTCCAGCATCGCCGTTGCCACCGTCCCTGGCGCAACCGAGTTGGCCCGGACACCGTACTTGCCGCCCTCGATGGCAACAGTGCGCATGAGGCTGGCGATCCCGCCTTTCGCAGCGGAGTAGTTCGCCTGACCGAAGTTTCCTCGCATCGACGTCGAGGAGATGCTGACGATCGCACCGCCGTGCGGAGCCATCTCGTTCAAGGCCATCTGGCTGCCGAGGAATGCTCCTTTGAGGTGGACGTCGATGACCGCATCCCATTGGTCGTCGCTCATCTTCCGCAGCGATTTGTCGCGGAGGATTCCCGCGTTGTTGACCAGGGCGGTGAGCCGTCCGTGCTTGCGCGCGGTCTCGGCGGCGCGTTCCCAGTCCTGACGGTTGGCGACATCGAGCGCCACGGCAACGCCCTCGCCGCCGGAATCCTTGATCCGTGCCGCTACCCGCTCCGCACCGCCGAAGTCGATGTCGGCGACGAGCACGGTCCTTCCTTCGTCAGCGAATCGCTGTGCGGTGGCCGCGCCGATTCCACCTGCGGCACCGGTCACGATGGCAACTTCGTTCATGTTGGTACTCCGATCTTCGAGTTCAGGAACCGCCGTCAGCGTTTCCTAGGAGCTTCTGAGGGCGGGGTTGTCGGGCCGGACCGCCAGTGCAGGCGGGCCTGCATTTCGCCGTCCCGCGGCGCGGAACCCAGGCGCTCGCCAGCGCGAAAACATGCAATTGCAAGCGCTTGCAAAGTGCAATGTAGGCCCGTCCGTATGGAACTGTCAACCCCGCCCTGCCGAGAAGATTCGCGGGTTAGACGCTAGATTTCGCCGGAGGAGGGAGGGCGGATACGCCCACTCGCCCAAGACGAGGTGTGAGGTCCTCCCGACCTGTCGAGGTGACCATCTCGGTCACGGCGCCACCGGCACCACATCGGCCGTCGATGCCTCCGAAGAGCTGCGGCGCAGTGCCGCGTACAGCAGGGGGAACAGGATGAGAAGCAACGAGAACGACGCGATCAGCGCGTAGAAACCCGCCGACGGCTCGCCTGTGATCTCCTGGGCGAGACCGAACACATACGGACCACTGAAACCTCCGATCAAACCAACGGTGTTGATGAATGCCAGCATTCCGGCTGCCATCGTGCCCGAGACCCGCTCCATCGCGACCGACCAGATCATCGGCTGAGTCCCGTCGATGAAGAAGACAGCCAGTGTGAGCGCCAGGAATTGCACCGGCGGCCCGTCGAACAGCACGTACAAGATCGCCGAGGCGGCGGTGCCGGCCATACACACCGCCATCAGCGCCACGGTCCTGCCATAGCGACGCTGAAGACGCGGAGTGACAACCGCCCCGAAGGCGGACGCCAGCGACACCAAGCCGGTGACGATTCCGATCGCCAAGGAACCCGAGACTCCCATCCCCCCGATGATCCCCGGCATGAAGAACGCGAACCCATAGCCCGCGAACTGATTGATCAGGAAGATCGCAGCCAAGCACAAGATGATCGGATTGCGGAAGCCGGCAAGCAGGCTACCCTTGATCTCCTCGGCACTACCGGCCTCGACCGCGCTTGTCAGCGCCACCTTCTCCTCGGCACTGAGCCACTTCGCATCCCGGGGCGAGTCCGGCATCGCGTACCAGATCACGATACCTACCAGAATACTGGGGATTCCTTCGAGCAGAAACAGCCACTGCCACCCCTGCAGGTCGCCCACACCGTCGAGAAGCATGAGCGCTCCGCTGATCGGTCCGCCGATGACGTAGGAAGCGATCGCACCGACGATGACGTATCCGACGACCTTGGTTCGATCCTCCTTTGCGAACCAGAGCGTGATCAAATACAGGATCGCCGGATAGATTCCGGCTTCGGCGACGCCGAGCAGGAATCGCAGAGCGTAGAAGGTCGGCGCGTTGCTGGTGAACATCAGGCACGCCGAAATGACCCCCAGCGCGGCGGAGGCTACAGCGATCCACCGGCGAGGACCGACGCGAGTCATCAGGAGATTGCTCGGAATCTGCAGCAAGGCATAGCTCAGGAAGAAGATCCCAGAGCCGAGCCCGTAGGCGGCGGCGCCGATGCCGGCGGCGTCGTCGAGCGCAGATTGCGCGAAAGCGACGTTTGTTCTGTTCAGAAAATTGAAGCCGTAGACCAGCATCAATAGGGGTACCAACCGCGTCAATACCTTGGCGGTAGCCGTGCTGTGCAGCGCGGGTTTGGTCATCTCGGCTCCTCATCATCAGGGTCAGCGCCATCCACTGGTTCGGGATATCTCTACCTCGGGCAGCCTCGTCGACAGGGGCGGGCAGCACCGACGCCAGAGCAGGCACTGACGTTGTCAGCCAGCGTTTGTGAACATCGGACACACAGGTCACTGCCCGGCCACTGCGTCGCGACGACAGAATCGACTCCGCGAACCAGCCACCGCGGACCGGCCGTCAGTCAAGTTCCTACGCGTCGAAACGCCTTGCACTCGCTCTGCCTGTGAACGACTCGGCATGATTGCAAGCGCTAGCAAGGTGTGACCTTGCCCTCAGCCGACGGGATTGTCAAGGGGTTGCAAGAATCTGACCAAGCGATCGTGCGCCACGGATAGCTGCAGATAGACAGCAGTTTGCAAGCGCTTGCATGGATAGGTGCCGCGATCTACAATTCCGACCAGGCCGACGTGAGGGTCCAGTTGTGCACTGCTCCTGCAGGGTCTGCCTGTCATCTACCGAACCGAGAAGGAGTGGGCGTCGTGGTCAAAGAGAACGCAATGAGCGCCGAAGCACGCGCGTTGCGAAAGAAGCCTCGGATCACGCCTCCGCCGACACCTCGCGACGTCGCCAATCCCGACATGCGCGACCAGATCCTGGCCGCCGCAGCCGCATTGTTCGGTGAGCGGGGGTATCACGCGACGACGGTCCGCGATGTCGCACACGGGCTCGGACTGTTGTCGGGCAGCCTCTACTCGCATGTGGACAGCAAGGAGGATCTGCTCTACGAGATCACCCGGCTGGACATGGAGATCTACCTCAAGACGGTCGTGCCGATCGCGAACTCGGACGCGCCCGCCGTCGAACGGTATCGCTCCGCGATGCGGGCACACTTCAAGCTCGGCGCAGGCTACGGGGTACAAGCCCGCATCGTCCTCGCCGAGTTCCGCGAGATCAAGGACGAAGACAAGCTCGACGACATCATCGACCTTCGCGATCGCTACGACCAACTCTGGGATCAGATCATCGCCGACGGTATCGACCAGGGCGCGATTCGCCAGGACATCGACGCGAAATTTTTCCGGATCGCCTCACTCAGTATCGGAAACTGGGCGTCGTCTTGGGTCAATCCGGATGGACCGTCCGATACCGACGCCATCGCCGATATCTTCTGCGATCTCCTCCTCGACGGCGCCCGCAGCAGGGAATAGCCCGTTGGCGGGCTGCTGGGATGCGGTGGAGCGGGGTTGACCGACCTTGCCATCGAGCCCTGCCGGCAACCACATCAACGAAGCCGGGTGGCTTTCCAGCTCTCGATCGCACGACCGATATCGGTCGTTGCAGGCTCGCCGTAAAGCCACTCGGCCGCCAGAGTGTGCCAGTTCGCCGTCGCCTCCAACTGCCCGAGAACGCCGAGCGTGAACAGGTCCGTGCGCCGCGAGAAGACATGCTCGGGCGGCAAAAGCTGATGGCGCATGCCGCGGTGCGCCATCACTCGCGGGTCGACCGCGAGAACCACGGCGCTGGTGGCCAATTCGGTTGTAATGGTCATCGGTTCATCGACAAGGTGCCACCCCGCGACCGCCATCACATAATCCAGGCACTCCCACGGCGAAACGCCTGCATCCGGATCAAGGATGCCACGGCGGACCCACATGTCGCAGACATCCTGTGCGCGGCCCTCCGCTGCCGCCCGAATCACGGCCCGTTCGAGCTCGACGTCCGCGTCGTCGATGCTGTTGTACAGCCCGAAGTCGACGAATCCCAATTTCCCGTCCCGACCGAGGAGAATATTGCCCCGATGAGGGTCACCGCAGTACTCGTGGTCGGCGAAGAGCGCACTGATATAGAAGCGGTAGATCAGTTCGCCCAGGCCATCTCTGTCAGCCGCGGGCAACTGCCGAATCCGATCGAACGAGTGCCCATCAATGAGCTCCGTCACGAGCACATTCGGACCGCAGTACTCCCCTATCACTGCTGGCACCGTGATAAAAGGGTGCCCGCGGTAGCGAGTGGCCACACGGTGTTGAGCTGTGGCCTCGCGCTGATAATCGAGCTCTCTGCCGATGGTCTCGACCACCTCACCGATGACTGACTTATCTGCGGCGCTGGGCAGCACGTTCTTCAACAACCGGCTGAGAAACATCAAGTTGCGCATATCGGCGGACACGGCTTCGTCCACCCCGGGATACTTCACTTTGACAGCCACCCAACGGCCGTCCCGCAGCTGCGCCCGGTACACCTGGCCGATCGATGCCGCCGCGATCGGGGTTTCGTCGAACTGGGTGAAGACGGTCGCCAGTCGGCCCAAGTCACCTTCGAGCACTGCCCGCATGTCCGCGAAGGCCACTGTCGGTGCGCGATCACAGAGTTCGACGAGTTTGGCTCTGAACTGCTCTCGATGCGGCTCGGGCACCAAGTCCAGCTCGAGCGCCGACAGCATCTGACCGACCTTCATGGCCGCGCCCTTCATCTCCCCGAGGACGGTGACGAGCTGTTGCGCTGCGACTATCGCGGAACGTTCGGTCAGACGCTGTCGTGCCTGCTCGGTGCGGCCGAGCACCGACATTTTTGTACTGACGCCGCGAACAGCTCGACTCGCCGCAAGTCCGCCCAGTTTGGCGCCTCGCGCAAAGCGCCCTCGCGGCATGTGACCGGCCATCTCCGCACCTTCCGTTTCGATAGTCGGCAAGCAACGGGTGATACGCCCGAACCACCTGAAGGCTGCCCGCCTGTCGGGCGCCGAGAGTTCACTTCGCGAATTTGTTTCGAGGGACGCTGGGGGTCGGCTCCAACGATCGAGAAACAGGAATTCACAACCTAGCGCGTGAATTGTTGGACTGGCTCGAATCGGCTACGGTCCTCGCCCATCTCGTTGCGCCACCAAGCTTCTCGACGAAACCGAGCGTAGCGATCGACGAGATCGTCGACCCTCCTGCTGCGGCGACGCACAGTCTCGACGGTGAAAACAATTGGGAACTGCACGAGAGGATGCAGTGCCCATGGCCACGGATTCGGCAGGTCGTAGCGACGATAGAAGCTGCCAGGCAAGAAGAACCGGGTGTAGCCGAGTTGCGCACGATAGTTGACTTCGTCTCGAATTCGCCTGGGCCACCCCATATCTCGTCTCGGGGAGAATGCTCGCGGATATGACTCCACCAGCTCGATGCCGTCGTCGGCTGCGCGATAATTTCGCTTGAGCATGTAGGCAGCCAACAGTTGCACGCCTTCGCGGACGCTGTTCGGGTACCACCGCGGCTGCACACCCATCAGATGACCGACGTAGCGCCAGAAATGCATCATCGCCTCGACGTCGCTCATCGACGTTCGAAAGCCCATTGCCCTGAGCCCGAGCCCGGGCGCCAGACTGCCGGCCATCAGCGTTATCAGGGCTTCGGACTGGCAGATCGGTACACCCCATGCTGCGACGTCCCATTCGGGATGACCCATCAGCCGCCTGCGAATGAACACATGCATGATGCGCACGCGCATCGCGGTTGCTCGGCCTGCACCCGCTGGGTCGAGACCGCCTGGCTCGGAGACGTCGATCCAGAAGCGGGCGGTTTCCATGAAGCGGCGCAGTGCCGTGTCTCCGGCGTAGGCTCCGGTCAGAGTCAGTGGTTGGACGATCGGGTTCTCGGTGTATGCCATCAAGGTGGTGGCGCCCGCGAAACTGAAGACAGCAGGCCCAAATCTTCGGAACGCCCGCGCCCCTTGGTCGACAAGGTCGCGGTCGACCCACTCCGGGTCCTGTTCGAACTCCGCCATCAGTCGGTGCAAGGTCTCGGGAGCATCGGTGACCGAACCAACGCCGCGCTCGAGCGCCTGATCGAGCATCGCACGTCCGTGACGGGGATCGCCTTCCAGGTACGCCTCGTCGACATAGGCTTCCGCGACCGGGTCCGCGTCGAAATACCCCTGGGCCCATTCCCGCACGACGGCATCCGAGGGGAACAGGTCGACGCCGACTATCTTCTCGGCCAAGGCCCGGGCACGGACGACCCTCGGGTCGTCCAGACGCTGCCAGTAGCGCGTGAACTCCTCGGGCATACGGTCGGCCTCGTCACTCGGGACGGAGCCGGATGGAGTCGGCATCGTGGTCACTGGGCCGACACTAGGCCCATAATGGACACCTGTCAATTATTCTTCCGCAGTCCGCCGATGAGCAGATCTGCCACCAGCGCCGCGTGCGCCTCCACAGCTTCCGTGTCGACTACGGCGTCGGTATCGAAGCGGTCAGCCAGCGGCGTGAGCGTGTAGGGTGCCGCCCCACCAGATGCGACCAGGAAGAACAAGGTTCGCGGTGCCACCGGCCGCACCACGCCCTGGTCGACCAACTGCTCGAGCAGTGCGCTGACCAACGCGAGAGAAGGCTCCAGATAGGTATCGAAGATGTAAGCAAGACGCCAAGTATCTTGGCGTCCTTCGTTATTCATCAGCCCCAGCAATTCGGGATGCTGGGCCGAGTAGACGATGAATCGGCGGATCGCCAGGTTCAGCTGATCGAGCAGATCAGCCGGCGAGGGTTCGACGAGCGCGTGTAGGTGGACTACCAACTGCCCGAATCCGAAGTCGACTGCGGCCCGCCACAGCTCGTCCTTCGTCCCGAAGCGTTGGTACAACAAATTGTGGCTGACCCCGAGCTCCCGGGTGAGGGTGCGCAGCGAGACGCCTTCGTATCCGTGCAAGGCGAATGCACGTAACGTCGCCTGTAGCAAGTCTTCGATCGATACCGACTCCCCTGCCTTTGGCCGACCTCTGCCTCGATTCTCGATCATGGAAGCAAGTATCTCGGACACCAATCTCGTAGCAGCGCCTCCCACCCGCCGGTCGATTGGCGATGGCGATGGCGGGGCTTCGATGAACTCGCCAATGAGGCAATCAGGGGACACCGCTCAGCCACCTCCTACCCGAGGCCACAGCGAACACGTCCGTATTCCGACCACTACATTGCCCCCACGCGGTGGGCTTCGGCCGAACGGTACCGGCCCGCCACCTCGATCGAGACGATCGATCCACGCCCTGCTCAGAGGTTGACTACCTAGTCACCGCGACCGATGACCGACGAACTCGACCAAACTGGGTAGCCACCCACCAAGCCCCATCCGAAGCCGCTGCACGATCAGGCAGGGCGAGACAGGCGTTTGCACTCGGCTGTCATCACAGCACTCCCGACACCGGATGTCAGGCTGCGGGGCCGCCTGCGCCTGCGCAGTGGGGCCCTTCAAGCTGCCCACCCCGGAGCCGACTGTCCCGAGCGACGACAATTCGATACTGAACGCCCGCGCGCTCAGAAGAAGTCGAGCACGTTCGCATGAGGCGAGACGCGCGGAAGTTCACCGACTGGATGCGTGCTACGTATGCCACCGATTCGAGCCGGACGAGTCGCTCCACTCGCATTGGTCAGCTCGGACTTGTGGTGGCGCGCGCAGCGAGCAGTGATTGCGGATACGCACGCGACCGGCCACGCAGTCCGACAAGAGCTTCCGATCCAGCTGGTCCCGACGAGCATCCCGAGAGGTTCAAGCTGCTTCGTCCGGTTTCGTCGCCTGGATGTCATTGCGGAATCGCCCGCCCAGCCCGGGTGAGGTTCCCCCGCTAATCCGGAGAGCGGATTATCTGGTTCCAGAGGGAACTCGGTGATGATAGATGGCTTCGTACTCGTCGGGTGATCGCCAACCGAGCTTCTTCTGGATGCGCTGGGTGTTGTACCAGCCGTCGATGTAGGCGAACAAGGCGTTCTCGGCGTCTTCCCTTGTCCGCCAACTGTTTCGATACACCAACTCGGTCTTCAGGGTGGAGAAGACATTCTCCATGAGAGCGTTGTCGTAGCTGTCGCCGACCGAACCCATGGACTGCGCGATCCCGTTGTCGGCCAACCGGTTCGCGAAACGGATCGCCGTGTAAGTCGACCCGCGGTCGGAATGATGAACCAGCTGCCCGTCACGAACATCGCGGGTCCAGACCGCGTACTCGAGAGCGCCGAGCACCAGCTCGGTGTCGCATCGGTCCGAGCATTTCCAGCCCACGATCCGGTTCGAGAACGCGTCCCGGACCGCGGCCAGCCAGAACACGCCCTCACCGCAGATGATGCGGGTGGCGTCGGCGACCCACAACCGGTCCGGCTCACCAGCGGTGAAGTCGCGATTGACCAGGTCCGGGGCAGGGACGGCACGCCGATCCTGGCGGGTCGAACCCAGCCGCCACTTCTTACGCAGGAACGCGCCCAGCAAACCCGCACCTCGCATCAACCGCTCGACTCGTTTGCGGCCGACCGAGAACCCGCGCCGGGCCAGCATCGCGTGCACGCGTGGTGACCCGTAGGTTCCGGCGGAGCTGGTATGAACGTCGACGATCTCAGCCAGTAGCTCTTGGTCGGCCAGTTGCCGCCGTGACGGCCCCTTCGCCTGCCGCAACCAGCCGTAATACGTCGACGATGCGATCCCCAGAACCCGTAATACGAGCTCGACCGGGTGCTGTGGGTGTTCGCTGACGAACGCCACGATCACCGCCGGGTCTGGCCGAGCTCCGAGGCGAAATACGCACTCGCATCACGCAATACGGCATTGACTCGCTCCAGCTCCGCGACCCGCTTCTTCAGAGCCCGGTTCTCGGCAGCCATGTCGGTCGTCGGCGTGACGTCTCGTTCGCCGGCATCGGCTTCTGCCTGGCGGATCCACAGCCGCAACGCTTCGTGATGCACCCCGAGCTGCGTTGCGAGCTTGCGGATCGTCGGCTTCGGGTCCGACTCCCGATACAGCCGCACGGCCCGCGCCTTCAACTCGTCCGGGTACTTCTTCGGTGCTGCCACGAATGACTCCTTCCGGTCCTACTGGACCACAGTCAGAGCCCTCCGAGAAAGCGGGGGAACCTCATCGCCTCGATTACGCTTGGACAAGTCGCCGATTACTGTGGTCGCTTGGCTGACGTTTCTCGATTAGCCGCCAGGCGACCTTGGTTGGGCCGCGGGGTGCTGGACAAGCGGTGCCGGAGATCGTCGATGATGGTCGGTAGATTGCACGTGAGCGCGTGGGGTCGTGCGTACTCGCTCGGCACTGCGGAGCGAGTACGCGACTGTTCACCGAGACCAATCCAGTGCAGTCCGACGGTCGACGTACGCCTCATCCATCAGCTCGAGGAGATGTTCCTGGGTGACCTGGGTGCGGACACGGCTGGCGACGTCGGTGATCTGAACGCTGTTCTGTGCGACTTCGGTCGGCCCGATGACCGCGATGAGGTGGTCTCGCGTCTTGCGAGCGTTTCGAACGCGCGCTCCCAATGACCCGTCATAGTCCACTCGGCTACGAAGTCCTCTGTGACGAGCTTTGTCGGCGAGCGCACGCACTGCTCCGTCCTGGTCGGCGCCGACCGGCAGGACTGCGATCTGGATAGGAGAAAGCCAGAACGGCAGGCGCCCCGCATAGCGTTCAAGTAGCGCTGCGGTGACGCGCTCCATCGATCCAACGGTGCCTCGATGAATCATGACGGGCTGGTGTTCGTCGCCATCTGCGCCGATATAGGTGAGGCCGAACCGTTGGGGCTGATTGAAATCGAGTTGCACGGTGGCAATGGTTTCCACGCGGCCGCGTCCGTCCTGAACCTGCAGATCGAACTTGGGGCCGTAGAACGCTGCCTCGCCCGGTGCTTCGACCAGGTTCAGTCCGTGCTCGTCGAGGACGGACCGCCCTGCGGTACGAAGGTTGTCCTGGGCGTGCTCCCACTGGGCGCTAGTACCGAGCCATGCCGAGGAGGCGTCGTCTCTGGTCGACAGTCGGACGTAATCGACGGGAAGTCCCAGGATCTGTTGCGCACGCAGCGCTGCCCGCAGCCCGAGTTCGGCTTCGTGGAGAACCTGGTCCGGTCTGCAGAAGACATGAGTGTCGTCGAGGTTGATCTGGCGGACGCGACTCAAACCAGAAACAACACCGGAACGCTCGGCTCGGAACATGGCAGCCAGTTCATTGAAGCGAAGCGGCAGTTCACGATAGGAGCGTTGAGCCGATGCATAGATCAACGCGTGATGAGGGCAGTTCGCCGGCCGCAGCATCAGCTCGTCCTCGCCCATCCGCATGGCGGGGAACATGTCCTGGCTGAACTTGCTCAGATGGCCAGAACGCTCGTAAAGCGACCGCTTCCCGAGGACCGGCGAGAACACGCCGAGGCAGCCATCGGCCGACGCGAGCTCCTTGGCCAGCTTTTGCAACTCCTCCCGGATGACGGCCCCGGCAGGAAGCCACATCGGAAGACCGGAACCGGCAAGCGGGTCGGTGGCGAAGATGTCCATGTCGAGATTGAGATCCCGGTGGTCGGCGACCATAATATCTGCTCCTGGTGAGTTGGTACCGGAACAGGCGGGGAAACGACCAAGCCCCGGAACACTGTTCCGGGGCTTGAGATGTCTGGGGGGTGATCAGTCCATCACGAAGTCGCCGGAAGTAACCGGCGTCGTCGTAGAAATGAGATGTCCCTCCATGGCGGCGTAGTCTACATGATGCGCGTCGTTGCGCGTTGGTGCGTCCGCCGGCAGCCAGCCCTGCCCCATCCGAGTACGGCTCCCTGGCCCGCCAACTAGGCTGCGACGCGCGGTAGTCAGTGGGCACGTCGACTAGGTCGATCTCGGCCCCCCTTGACCCCAGGCGCACTGCGCGGCCAGCGCGATCGCGAACGGCAAGCCGAGTTCGACCGGTCGGCAATGCACACGCGGCCACACCCTCGGCTCGTACCGGCGAGTAGCCAGGCAGTCATGAGGGAAGCCGTGCCGCGTCGGCCGACAGCATTTCCCAGGAAGCATCCGGCATCCACCGCCCCAGAGCCCACGGACTGACGATGCCGGACTTTTCGATTTAAGAGGACATTCGCTGGACCACGCCGAACCGTGGGACCAACGGAAGCGAGTGGTGGTTCTCATTGCCCTGGGCAGCAACGGATGCGCAGACTACGGAAGAAGCCCGTCGAGCGCGGCCTGGTATTGCGGAATCAAGGTCTTGTCGATGGGGCTCGGCCCATCACGCTTGAAGCGCAGCACGATCGAGCCGTTCCTGTAAATCAGTGACGATTTCGACATGACGGTTGCGTACTTCACCGCGGCGGCTTCGCCATCGAACTGGTACACCGATACCGGATCAATCGCGATCATCTGTGAACACCCCAGATCTGCGCATCCAGCTACTTTGGTGCGGTCTGCGCGCCCCGTGGCGGGAAGGCCTGCAGCCTCCATTGCATCGACCACAGCAGCAGCGGTAGTGGCTGCGGGCGGGAGCGAGGATCTCACCGCAGACGTCGCTGATGCCCCAGTGGACACCACCACCGAAGGAGTCACGAACACGCCGTCCATACCGGCGCCACTGCATGCGCCCAACCCAGCCGCCAAAGCTGTGATGCATCCAGCAACAGCTACGCGCCTCACAACTGTTCTCCTAGCATGGCCGGTCTTCTGAACGGTGCCCTGGTCGACGAATAGTACCGTTCTGCAGAGTATTCCGACCTTGTCGAACTCCTTGTGGAGTGATGCGTGAGGTAGGCACCGTTCGTTCCGTGACCCCGCGAGCACCCTCGCCCGTGTCTCGTCCTGCGTTCGCTCGGATCCGCCAGCACTTGTCGGGCAGTCTCGCTAATGTCACGCGGATGGACGCGGTACAGGTACAGAAGAAGCTCGAGCTCTCTCCCGATGAGGACTTCATCCTCACCGCGTGGCAGTACCAG